>JAFOYS010000208.1 GCA_017391435.1 Alistipes sp.
CATTCTTTAGCTGGCGAACATTTCCTGGCCAAGAGTAGCGCTCAAGCATATCGCGCGCAGAGGCGTCAAGAGTAATAGCCGGCATATGGTATCTTACTGCCACATCCGAAGCAAACTTACGGAAAAGGAGGTAGATATCCTCTGGTCGCTCTCTGAGGGCTGGCACTGTGATAGGCACAGTAGCAAGGCGATAGTACAAATCCTCACGGAAGCGTCCCTCGCTAATAGCGCGGAGCAAATTATTATTAGTCGCAGCGACAACGCGGACATTGGTCTTCTGCACTCGGGCAGATCCTACACGGATAAACTCACCCGTCTGGAGCACACGCAGCAGGCGCACCTGTGTTGAGAGAGGCAACTCGCCCACCTCATCAAGGAAGATTGTTCCGCCATCTGCCTCCTCAAAGTAACCCTTACGAGAGTCTACAGCACCCGTAAAGGCACCCTTCTCGTGACCAAAGAGCTCTGAGTCGATTGTTCCCTCGGGTATAGCTCCACAGTTTACTGCCACATACTTTCCGTGCTTGCGGGCAGAGGCTGAGTGGATAACCTGCGGGAAGAACTCCTTACCTACACCACTCTCTCCTGTAATAAGGACTGTCAAGTCTGTAGGTGCAACACGCAGAGCAATCTCAAGCGCACGATTGACAAGATCGGAGTTACCGATAATACCAAATCGTTGTTTTATAGAGAGCAGATCTACCATAACAAGCTAATATTTTGGAACATCAATCTTTGGTATACGCAGGGCATCCATCTGTTGATCTAAATTATCATTTGGTACTGTTACCATTGTATAAATACCATATGCAAGGGCTGCAAGAGCCGCTACAATAGCAATAATGGCAACAATCATCGCAAACCCACCACCTGTAGACTTTCTACGCGGCCTGCGCGAAGTAGGAGTAGAAGACGGTCCTCCCATAGCTGCGGGTGCGGGTGCAGGAGTCGGAGTAGGAGTAGGTGTAACGGCAGCAGGAACAACATCTGCAGCAGGCTCTGCCACGGCAGGAATTGGCTCCAAAATAGGCTTTGTAGCATCAAAGGTCACTACGCCCTCTGCTGTACGATAAAAGGTTCCAAAATCGGCCACAGGACAGGCTCCTACCTGCATAAGGGCGTGGCGAATCTCAAAGACAAAGCGGTCGATTTTTCCGGCAGCCTCTATCTCGCGCATACCCTTAGCAACGAGCAGACCTCTGAGTATACCATCATCCTTCTTTAGTAGTTCTGAGAAGATAATCTGCCCATCCTCCTTTGTAACAAAGGCTCCAAATGAGGGGATAACAAGCCTGCGGTTGCTCTTTAAGTATTCGTTTATTACATCTACTACCATACGGTATTTTCAAAAATTATAACCAACTGCAAAGTTAGTAAAGTTTTGCCAAACATCAAATAGCAGATTAGTAGCCAAAAATCTGCTCTGAGGTCACAAATTCAACCTTTCCCAACTTCTTGAGGTACTTCATATCCACATCGTTCTTATCGCCCAGGATGCAGTATACATACTGATTGCCCTTAATATGGTTCTGCTGGAACTCAACAACATCGGCAAGAGTCATTGTCTGAATGCCGTTATAGACAGCCTCAGTGCGGTTGAAGTCGGTAATACCGAAGCGCATATCGCCGATATACTTCCAAAGAATATCCATCTTTGTTGTTCTGCCAGTTGCCATACCAGTCAGCAGGCCCTGCTTTGTCAGCTCAAAGGCAGCCTCAGACTGTGGCATATTCTCAATAATCTCATCAAAGGCCTCAATCGCTTGCTGCATCTTATCGTTCTGGGTTGCGATAAAGGCGTGGAAATAGTACGGCTCGCTGCAAGTAGTACCCTGACCGAGGTATGCATATGAAGAGTATGCAAGACCACGAGCCTCACGCATCTCCTGGAAGACAATTGCATTCATACCGCCACTGAAGTACTCGTTATACAGGCGAGTAACAGGATCGAGCTTTACATCGTACATATCGCCACCGCAAGTGTACTGCATATAGTATATCTGCTTTGCATCGTACTGTGCAAAGACAACCTTTGGCTCTGTAACCTCTACTGTCGGAGTGCTCTTATACTCTACCGGTATCAGATTCTCTGCCACAGAGTGTGAAGCGGTGAGCTGCTTAGCAAGTTCGCGCTTGCTCATAGGGCCGTAGTAGAGGATACGGTGCTGATAGTTCTTCAGTCCGCGAATCTTATCAAGCAGAGCCTCTGACTCAAGGGCCATAAGCTGCTCGTTTGTAAGGGTTGTGCGGGCAACATAGTCGCCACCGTAGACAACATAGCGCTGCAGCGCGTTGTAGTTTGCACGCTGATTGGTCTTACTATTTGCACGCTCCTTAAGGATATCGTTCTTAACCTCTGCAAGCACAGCCTCATCGCCCTTAACACCAGCCATATACTCCTCTGCAAGAGCCATTGCCTGAGGCATATTCTCTGCAATACCAGAGATAGTCACATAGAAGTTAGTCTTTGATGGAGAGAATGACACATCGCAAGCGAGCTCATACTGCTCACCCATAATCTGTGCAAGAGTCTTGTTCTCTGTGCCGAGCATTGACATATAGTCACGCGCAACAG
>JAFOYS010000209.1 GCA_017391435.1 Alistipes sp.
ATTACCGACAAGTCTGTAAAAAGGGCCTACGCCACAATCTTTGGTTCGGTAATGTTTATTATTGTCTGCTTTGTCACCCTTGTAGTCGTTGAGCCAAAGATAGATGCCTTTGATCTACTTTTTGAGACAATATCCGCACTGAGTACCGCTGGTGCCTCTTTGGGTATTACGCCTCTGCTCAGCACCACAAGCAAGATACTCTTTTCTGTTCTGATGTTTGTTGGTCGCGTGGGCCTTATTACCGTCGCTATGAGCCTCTTTGCTTCGCGCGAGCATCGCCACTATCAGCTACCAGAGGAGAATGTGATTATAAATTAAGACAACTTCTAAGGAGATACTATGAAATATTTGGTTATCGGTCTGGGAAACTTTGGTAAGACCCTTGCCCAGACACTTACAGACAACGGCCACGAGGTTATAGGTGTAGATAGCGACCCTGTGCGTATTGATATGATTAAGGATCGCATTGCCTTTGCATATATTATGGATGCCACCTCCGCTGCCGCACTACGCTCTCTACCTCTTGCAGATATAGACTACGCCGTAGTTGCTATCGGTCAGAGTATGGAACACTCACTTAGAGCTGTTGCAGCACTGAAGAGCCTCAATGTAGATAATATCTACGCCCGAGCCCTTGACGCTGTACACAAGAGCATCCTTGAAGCTATGAATATCAGCAAGATATTTATCCCCGAGACCTACGCTGCTAAACTCTTTGCCGACAAGCTCAACGACCAGAACGCCGAACCACTTCTGTAATGTTTGTAGACAGACTGATTCATACTCTTAAGAGTGTCATCATTGCTCCAACCTGCCCGATTTGTGGTCGGCGATTAGAGAGTGCTGAGTCCTTTGTATGTATCAGCTGCCAACTTGCTGCGCCATTTACCCAACTGTGGCACAAGGAGGATAATGTTATGTCAAGACGCTTCTGGGGCATTGTACCTATAGAGCGCGCAGCAGCCTTTATGTGGTTTGTAGAGAGTAGCCCGTGGAGAGAGTTGATTCACGAGTTTAAGTACCACAACCACTGGTTCTTGGCAGAGAATATGGGTTACTGGTTTGCCACAGAGCTTATGCGTAGTGATTTTCTGAGAGACATTGACCTTATTGTTGCCGTACCGCTCCATTGGCGCCGTCGCCTCTCTCGTGGCTACAACCAGAGTGAGTATATTGCCGCAGGTATTAGCCACAAAAGTGGCATCCCGTACTGCTTTGATGCTGTAAAGCGAAGCATAAACAACCCTCCACAGGCTGCAACACAGTACATAGACCGCTGGCAGAATATCGAGAACATCTTTACCCTCACCCGTCCAGAGGCTCTCTGTGGTCGGCACATACTTCTTGTAGACGATGTCTTTACATCTGGAGCAACACTCTCTACGCTCGCCCAGGCAATACTCAAGGGCTGTAATGGTAATGTAAAGATATCTGTAGCTACACTTGCAGCCACACGACACCTTATAGATAAATAGTTCTCACTACCGTACTTTTTCAACTTATTTTATTACCTTTGCAAAAATAAAGGAGTAAAATTATGGCAAGAGAGTACAATAATTCATCGAAAAAAAATAAAGAGGCATACAACAACCTTGTTCCTGAGGCTGAGATTGCAGGGTTAGTACCTCCGCAGGCCGTAGAGCTTGAGCAGGCTGTACTTGGTGCGCTGATGCTTGAGAGCGACTCGGTAATCACTGTTCAAGAGTATATCTCTGAGGAGTCTTTCTATACAGAGGAGCATCGTATTATATACCACGCCATAAATGAGCTCTCTACGCTTGGCAAGCCCGTAGATATCTACACCGTAACTGAGAACCTAAAGGCAAACCACTGCCTAACAAAGGTCGGTGGTGTGGCATACCTTGCACAGCTTACACAGAAGATTGGTGCTGCGGCAAATGTGGAGTTCCACGCGCGAATTATTGCCCAGAAGTATGTTCAGCGAGAGCTTATCCGCTCTGCTGTAGAGATTCAGCGTCGCTCGTACGATAGCGCTACAGATGTTACAGACCTTATCGGTTTTGCCGAGTCGTCAATCCTTCAGGTTACTGAGGGCCACGTAAAGCGTAGTGTTCAAGATGCAACATCAATTCTCAACAAGGCCATCAAGCAGATTGAGGAGGCGGGCAAGAACGACTCTAAGTATAGCGGTGTCTGCACAGGTTTTACAGATTTGGACAATGTAACCTTGGGTTGGCAGCCGTCAGACCTTATTATCGTTGCGGCGCGACCATCTATGGGTAAGACCGCCTTTGTGCTCTCTATGGCACGAAATATGGCCATTGACTACCAGTCGCCCGTAGCCTTCTTCTCTCTTGAGATGTCAGCAATTCAGCTGATGACCCGACTTATTGTTGCCGAGACAGGCCTTGACAGCAAGCTTATCCGTAGCGGACAGCTTACAGCTGCCGACTGGAACCACCTTATGGTTGCCAGCAAGCCACTGGGTCAGGCAAAGCTATATATTGACGATACTCCGGCGCTATCTATCTTTGAGTTCCGCTCAAAGGTGCGCCGACTCCATACTCACCACGGCATTAAGATTATTATTGTGGACTACCTGCAGCTGATGACTGCCGGAAATATGAGCGGTGGCGGTAACGGAAACCGTGAGCAGGAGGTGGCATTTATCTCCCGAACACTTAAGGCTATTGCCAAGGAGTTAAATGTGCCTATTATTGCTCTGTCACAGCTCTCGCGAAATACAGAGTCTCGTGGTGGAACAAAGCGCCCACAGCTGTCGGACCTTCGTGAGTCAGGAGCTATTGAGCAGGATGCCGATGTTGTAGCATTTATCCACCGTCCTGAGTACTACGGCTTTACAGAGACCGAGGACCACACAAGCACCGACGGTATTGCCGAGATTATCCTTGCTAAGCACCGTAACGGTGAGGTTACAGATGTCAAGATGCGATTTATCAAGGAGCAGGCTCGCTTTGCCAACCTTACTATCGCACCGCAGGCTGTACCACAAGGCGAGCAGTACGACACATACGAGTCGCCTGCACCAGCACCGGCTTCTCAGGGCTTCAACCAACAACAGCCTTCGTCACTGCAGAGTATGACGGGCGCAGATGAGTTTGCTATTGCTCCAGCCGCGCCGCAGCCACCTATTGCTCCGCCAAATGACGATGTTCCGTTTTAGCATTTAGTGAGCAATGAACTTTGCCGACATTATACTGCCACTGGCGCAACCCTGCTACACCTTTGCAGTCAGTCACATCCCCGACCTTAAGGTGGGAGAGGCCGTTGCTGTGCAGTTTGGGCCGAGAAATGTATACACCGGCATAGTATTACGCTTGCACAATAACGCACCAAAGAGGGGCAAGATTAAGCCCGTACTTCAGCGTCTATACGACTTTGCAATCCTTACTCCAAAGCAGATAGAGTTCTGGAGTTGGATGGCCTCGTACTACCTTTCGACCCTTGGCGAGGTTATGCGTATAGCCCTGCCCTCGCTAATAAAACCGCACGCTACAAGTCAGGAGCTATATATCCCCTACTCACTACCAACAGAGAAGGTTATTAGCCTAAAATCAATGCCAGAGGGTGATGTTCTTGATAAGATGTCTCGCAAAGCACCTCGCCGCGCCGCACTGCTCTCTATGCTACAGCGTAGCGGAGGAGAGATTGCCCGAAAAGAGTGTAGTGCCGACAGTGCAGTCATCTCTGCCCTTGTCAAGGCTGGTTATATAGAGATTGTTGACCGCCAGTGCGAGCCGCAGATAGAGCCTATATCTCACTCAACACTACCTATACTCTCCGCAGAGCAGAGCAATGCGCTACAGAGGATAGAGAGTGGTCTTGATGTTTGCAATGTTGCCCTACTGCACGGCGTTACAAGCTCTGGCAAGACCGAGATATACACCCACCGCATTGCCTATGCACTGTCTCGTGAGCAGGATGTGCTGCTACTTGTGCCAGAGATATCCCTCACAGCGCAACTTGTTGAGCGTATGCAGCAGATGTTTGGCAGTAGAGTTATTGCCTACCACTCTAAGCTCACGCCACTGCGCCGCACACAGGTCTATATGGATATGCTACGCACAGACTCTGGAAGGCTTATTGTCGGTGCACGCTCAGCGCTATTTCTACCATACAAAAACCTTGGTCTTGTGATTGTTGACGAGGAGCACGACAGTAGCTACAAACAGACCGAGCCAAGTCCTCGCTACCACGGGCGTGATGCGGCAGTAATGCTCGCCACACAGCACAGTGCAAAGGTTATTCTGGGTAGTGCAACCCCATCGTTAGAGAGTTTTAACAACGCTATGGCGGGCAAGTACGCGGGCGTTACACTTATGTCGCGTTATGGAGGCTCACTGCCACCAAAGATTATCATCTCTGACACTATGCGCGCAGTAAAGCGAGGGGAGCGCAAGAGTCACTTTAACAAGGAGCTTCTTGACCGCATAGCCGACAGACTGCAACGCGGAGAGCAGATTATGCTCTTTCAGAATCGCAGAGGCTATGCCCCATATGTAGAGTGCCCTCGCTGTGGCTGGACCGCTCGCTGCCCGCACTGCAATGTTACACTCTCAAGACACCTCAACAGCCTTAAATGCCACTACTGTGGATACCATATTGATAGATTAGACTACTGCCCCGAGTGCAAAACATCCCAACTTGAGACCAAAGGCTTTGGTACAGAGAAGGTCGAGGAGGAGATTTGTGCGCTCTTTCCTACTGCACGCGTACTGCGCCTTGATAGCGACAGTGCAAACAGCGACAGTGCATACAACCGCATTATCAACCAATTTGCATCGGGCGAGGCCGATATACTTGTCGGCACGCAGATAATCACAAAAGGCCTTGATTTTAAAGGCGTTACGCTTATTGGTGTGCTTAATGCCGACAACCTTACCAATGCTCCTGACTTCCGAGCCGTAGA
>JAFOYS010000016.1 GCA_017391435.1 Alistipes sp.
GAGGAGCTCCTTGTCATTCAGAGCTACAGTAAGCCTCTGCTCACCCTCAAGGGTCAGTTTGAGAACTATAAGTAGCAGGTTTGGAAAGTCTATAATAGGCTGAAAACGCTCCGTAATAACGCTGCTATTGTCGTAGAGTGTAGAGTGTGAAGTGCTCTCTAATAGTGATAGGATGCTCTGCTTCTGCTCTATATCGTTCTCTAAGTCAATATCCTCAAAAGAGTCTATGCAGAATTTGTCAAGTTGGCTACCGAAGATCTTTGAGTCGTGCAGTTTGTGCTGCACATAGACATTCATCTGACTACAAGCCTCCCAGAGGGTGTTAAATATAGCCATATCTCTACTCTCGGTGTCAGTAGCAAGCGGCTCGCTGAGCATAGCCTTGACAATCTCGTGCATCTCAAGCTGCTCTCCGCGCGAGTTCATAACCTCAAAGTAGTGGTTAAGGTCTACATCCTTTGGAACTCGGTAGTAGATAATATGGACATTGTGTAGAAAGTAGCTCTTAAACTTGTCAAGAACAGCTCTATCAACAATCTCCTCTAACTTTTTGTCAACAATGTTGTACCCTTGCACAATCGCCCTATCTGCTCCTTCGCTAATCTCTGGAAGAGCGTTTAGCGTTTGAGCCGCAACACTGCGCGCAGTGTATGTTAGAGTGTTTCTCGGATTGATACCTAATCTCTTGAGTATAAGGTATATAGTGGTTAGACGCTGCTGTCCATCAATAACCTCAAACTCGCTCTCCGTACGGCTATATGTGACAAGGGTACCGATATAGTAAATAGAATTTGGAGACTTAGAAAATGCGTTGTACACATCCAGAATAAGCGCCTCTATCTGCTCCTCTGTCCAGGCGTAGTTTCGCTGGTAGATAGGTATTGAATAGCTCTTCTGCAGCGGACTGTCAAGGTATATTTGGGATATTGAACACTCCTCAATAGGTAGTCTATTGTACATAGTAGATATTTTCTATAAAGTTATACTTTGCAAAGAAGTGGTGGTAGTATCTGTGTACGCCATCTACCTCTAAATTTATGTCTGTGCCAACCTTGACACTTATGCTTATAGGGCTCAAATAGTCCTCTAATGAGCTCAGTAGAGACAGTGGCGTGTCAGAGTCGCTAATGGCTTTATATATGTTATAGCTATTTATCTTGTTTGAACCACCGAGAATATAGTGTTGAGCAGATGGCCATCCGAGGCTTGTGTGCTGTGCGCGTAGTGAGTATGCCCAGATAAAGGCGTAGATGACAAATCGCTCAAAGAGAGCGGTATCCTCCTTTGTTGGGAAGGTGGCAGGGCAAAAACGGTCTACATATAGTAGTAGCGCAGTGTCAAAAAGCAGCCTTGCAATAGAGTTTCCCGTGCCGCTACTAAAGAAACGATCAAGGGTCTTAACAATCTCATTATCTTTGATATAGAAGCCCTCGTACTTGCTGTTATCTCGCACATCGTGAAGAATGCGATAGTAGTGCTGCGTATACTCAAAAAATGGCTTGCCGGCAATTATCGGCGTGTTGAGCTGAAAGGCGTTTATCTCCCTTGTACCAGAGACAAATGGCATTGCCGAGTTGTTTATCATCTGGGCATATGAGTAGGCGCTCTTGTAGAACTGTGCATATGGTGTGCGGGCAGTGCGGTTTATACCCTTAAACTTGTAGATATTATGCTCGTTCAACACTTCAGCCTTCTGACCGTTTATCCACTCCTTTATTCGGTATATGTACTGCCCAAAAAACTCGGCCAACTTGTGCTGCGGAATAGCCTCCCACTGGGCGACAATCTGCTCTACCTCTTCGGCCTTAATATCTGTCATTTCGCGCAGATGATAAGCCTTGAGAAGGTCGTGCGGATAGAGGGCCTTGCCACGCGCATTTTGCGAGTCGAAAAATTGGAAAGCCTCTGATATATCGTCAGTTATCACAACAATCAGCTCACACTGCGTCTCAATAAATTTGCGTAGACGCTGCATTGTTCGTGTGTGCTCTATATCCTCAACATCCCCACCGCCACTCTTAACAATTCTACGCCTAAAGGCGTTGAGGTTATTAGGAATATTGCGGCAGTTAAATTGGTTGGTAAAGAGATCTTGCTTCAAAAACTCAATCTCTGGCCTTAGCAGCTTATCCTCTAACTCATATAGCGCATAGAGCAACAGCGAGAAGGTTATGGTTCGTTGCTGACCATCGACAATGTTGTAATCCCCTGTCTCATCTCTGTGCAGAATCAGCGTACCAACGCGATAGACCTCCTTATTCTCATTTTGCGCCTCAATAATGTCGTCTAACAGTTGGATAGCGTTTCTTGCCGACCACTTGTAGGGTCGTTGGTAGATTGGAATCTTTAACTTTACAGCCTCCTGCCTACCATCCTCTCTGCGTGAAATGCTATTGTTCAGAAGCAAATCCCCAATAGTGGTTATTGCCAAAGTCAAGTTATTCATACCTTGTGCCTAAATTTATCTCTACACAAAGTTAGATAATTTTTTTGATTTTTTGTTGAATGTGCCACTATAAAAGAGTTAGCGGTGAGCAATACCCACCGCTAAACGCTCTATTTGACTATTTTACCTTGCGCTGTAGATGCCACATTTGGTGGCCGAAGAACTCTCTTACACCTACGCGAGTAAAACCAAGATTGATATATAACCTCTCGGCCGCAGGGTTGTCGTGGTCAACAATCAGCCCAAAGCGACTATGTCCTTCACTCTTTGCGCGGCAGTAGAGCGCCTCAATGAGCACTCTGCCTACACCTATGTTGCGGAATTCGGGCAGTACGGCTACCGAGTCAAGGTAGTATTCTCCAGCCTCCGTCTCATTCGGGAGTGTGGGCGTAAGGCCCGTAAGTTCATTAATTACAGCAAAAGTTTTGCGGTGCAGCTCCTTGAGTAGCGCACCATCGTAGCCGATAATTGCACCCGCAACAGAGCCATCGACCTCCGCTACAAGAGTGTGACACCAACTA
>JAFOYS010000210.1 GCA_017391435.1 Alistipes sp.
GCCGCAGATAAAGGTTGTCTACACTCGCAAGAGTGATAAGCACTTCTCTGAGAATCTCCGTGCCGATCTTCAGGCTCGTGCAGATATAGCCAACAATGCGGGTGGAGATCTGTTTATCTCTATACACGCAAATGCTCATCGTAATACGGGTATTCGCGGCGTTGAGACGCTGATTATGGGAGAGAGCGAGCTTGAGACAAGTGAGAACGAGGCGATACTCTTTGCCAATAACAAGGAGGAGTTTTTAGATATGTCCGACCAGGGCACAGCGGCTATTGTCCGCGCTCATATACAGAATCTGCAGTTTACCTACGGTGAGTATAGCGAGATTATGGCCCGCTTTGTCCAGAAGCACTACAGTGGTCTGGGTCGCCTAAATCGTGGTATTCGCAAGCAGCCACTGCGCGTTCTCTATGCTACAGATATGCCGAGCATCCTTACAGAGATTGGATTTATGTCTAACTCTGCCGAGCTTAAATATATCACATCTGAGAAGGGTCAGCGGGAGCTTGTATCTGCTCTATATAAGGCAGTTGAGGGCTATGTTGACTATGTTCGCAATAGTGTTCTTAAGGATCCGTCAGAGAGAGAACAGGTTGCTGAAAAGCCGCAACCAAAACCCGCTCCAGCGCCTGCGCCTACTCCAAAACCAGAGCAGGTTAAACCGCAGCCTAAGCCACAGCCAAAACCGACTCCAAAACCAGCTCCTAAGCCTACTCCAAAGCCAGACGCGGATAAGAAGACAACTGTGCGTTATGCTATTCAGGTTATGGCAAGCAAGAGCGCTGTGTCAACAAAGGACTCTCGTTTCGGCTCATATAAAGGTAAAGTGCGTCAGGTAAGAGCCGATGGTGCTTTCACTTATAAATATTGTGTTGGAGACTATGCTGACCGTAAGAGTGCACAGGCGGCAGTAGCCTCTATTCGTAAGACCTTCCCGCAGGCATTTGTTATTGCGGTTAAGGATGGTAAAGTTGTAACTAATAAGTAATTAAGATATGAAAAAAGAGGTAAAGATTGGAATTTACGCGTTATTGATTTTCTTGGGTTCTTGGGCTGGTATCCGCTTTTTAAGTGGTGCGGATATCTTTGGTCGCAACAATGTTTTTTATGCCTATTATGACGATGCAAGTGGCCTTCAGAACGCCTCTTCTGTGGTTATTCGTGGTGTAAAAGTGGGTCAGGTCTCTTCTGTTGCAATATCTCCAGAGGATCCTACAAAGGTGCAGGTAACCCTTGCTGTGTCAAAGGATTACACTATTCCAGTGGACTCTAAGGCAAAGATTTTTAGTGCTGGCCTTATGGGTGGTCAGGCTGTAGAGATTGTTTTGGGAAAAGATAGCGCACTGCTTGAGCCAGGCGCAACAATCACTTCGGCTGTTGAGGTTGGTATGTTTGATGCGCTGAGCTCTGAGTTTGGCGATATTAAGGAGAAACTTGTTGTTATGATGGATAACATCAACACTACCCTTACAACACTCAACACCCTTGTAGATAGCAACAATGCAAATATCTCTTCTGCTATCTCAAACCTAAACGGTATTCTTGCAGATCTTGAGAAGTCTCAGATTGTATCAAATCTTGACTCGTTTACCGGTACACTTAAGAATAATGGAGAGAAGATTGATAGCATTGTCTCAAGTGTAAACAATCTTGCTACAACGCTTGATGAGCAGCAGATGGGCCAGAAGCTTGCTGCGGCTGTTGATAATCTGAGCACTCTTCTTGCTAAGTTTAATAGTGCAGAGGGTACTGTAGGC
>JAFOYS010000211.1 GCA_017391435.1 Alistipes sp.
ATTGACGATGCGGTACAGACAACGGTAAACTACACAATAGACTCAAAGGGAACTGTTACAGCAGCGCTGAAGGTCTTTGACCAATACTCAATGCCGATTGTTAGCACACCGGTCCGCTATCGCACAGTTATTGACGGCAAGTCGCGCTCTGGTACTATCAGGACTAACGAGCAGGGTATTGTCAATATCCGTTTCAAGCCATCTAACAATACTAACGACTGTATGGAGATTCGCATTCGTGCAAACAGTCGTGACCTTCAGCGATACATTCAGCTGCCATCATTCTCCTCTGACTACGATGTGCAGTTCTGCCCAGAGGGTGGAAACCTTATTGCCGATATGGTGCAGGTTGTTGCCTTCCGCGCGCAGAGTGTAGGGGGTCGCAGCAAGAGCGTAAAGGGCGGGCTCTTCAACTCAAAAGGCGAGGAGGTTGCCACTCTTGAGACTACGCACTGCGGTATGGGTAGTTTTGTAATCCGCCCAGAGGCTACAGAGAGCTACTACGCCGAGTTTGTATCGGCAGAGGGTATTACAAAGCGTTTTGAACTACCAAAGGTTGAGCCATATGGCGTAGGTGTTCGCGTAATGCGTAAGCAGGAGGGTTTTGCAATACTTGTACAGGCATCTAAGGGTGTGGATATTGCCAACTATGCAGCAGTGATTCACTCGCGTGGTGCGGTAATGAGCGTTGTTGAGAATCTCTCAAGGCCTATTATGCTGCTTAACAAGGATATGTTTGACGGCGTGGCACAGATAACTGTCGTTGAGCGTAACAGTGCTACGATTGTTGCCGAGCGACTCTTCTATGTCCGCGACAATAGATATGCTAAGGCAGAAATTGTACCAGACAAGAAGAAGTACGACCGTCGCGACCGCGTTTTGCTCTCGCTAAAGGTTACAGACTCTGACGGCAAGCCTACAACAGGAAACTTCTCGCTCAGCGTGACTGACAAGAGCGTAGTAGAGCACAACAATGCAGAGCAGAACATCCTCTCCTATATGCTGCTCAGCTCAGACCTTAAGGGCGAGGTAGAGAATCCAGGTCAGTACTTTGTAGATTCAGAGCCGCAGACCCTTAACAACCTTGACCTTGTGATGCTCACAGGTGGTTGGCGTCGCTACTCGCTCAGCGCAGTGCTTGCAGGTGAGCGTCCACGAATCCTCTACCCTATGGAGGACTCTGAGCGCATCCGCGGTTCGGTATTCGGACTTATTGGCAAGGCAAAAAAGCCAAGCGTGGTGCTGATGAATCCAAAGACAAAGTATGTGGAGCAGTTTGAGCTTAACGAGTACAACAACTTTATGATTGCCGGTCTGGAGTGTAAGGAGGATACGCAGTATATTGTCCAGGCGCTGAACAAGAAGGGTCGCGACAATACTGTCCGCATTGAGATTGAGACCGAGAACTTCCCTGTAACAACATCTTCGCACATCCGCGAGTTCTACCTCTCGCCAGCAATGCCTATACCATCGGCATTCCTTACACGCGCAAAGGAGCGTTACTTCTACGAGGGTGGCGAGCGAGTGGTAGATATTGAGGAGATTGTGGTTATGGGTCGCAGAACACACTCATTCTTTGCTACAGCCACTGCCGGCAGTATGCTCCACGGAGATCTGTCTCGCTTTGCTACTGTATACGACGCCCTTGCAACATTCAAGGAGCTTGATGTTGTGGGTATGAGCGTAACGACAAAGAACCACTACGCTGCGCGCGATTTGCGACTCTCATTCTATGAGGATACTATGAACCAAGACGAGACCGAGACTGATGCACAGTTTATACAGTCAGTGCCATCTGTAGAGCAGGATGTAAATGTGCCAGATGTATATATCAACGGTAAACTTGCAGACATTGAGGATCTTGGAAACTACGACACCAAGTATGTTGAGCGACTCTCGTTTGCAGA
>JAFOYS010000212.1 GCA_017391435.1 Alistipes sp.
AGATGACCTTCGCCCGACTATGAGTGTTGAGGATATTGAAAGAATCTGTCGCAATGCTGGCTTTAGAGCCGTTGAAAGAGATACTCACTATAACGAGTTATAGACTATGACAAAAAAGATAAATAACGCCTCTTGGTTTTCTCGCCTTCGCACAAAACCGATACTCTGGAACTTTGTTCTTATCTGTGCAGTGATGGTGCTGCTGGTGGTAATTTCCTATATTGCCCTTGCTGTGGGTACGCGCCACGGTATGCGCCGTAGGGTGCCAGACTTTACGGGCCTGAGCCTCAACGATGCAAGATACTACGCTTCGGAGCGTGGTCTGAACCTTATTGTAAACGACTCTCTCTATGTGCCAGCATACCCTGGAGGTATGGTGCTTGAGCAGCTGCCAAAGGGTGGCGTGGATGTTAAGGAGGGTCGTAAGATCTATGTTACAATCAACTCCTTTGCCCAGAAACGCCTTCCTCTGCCATATGTTGCAGGGCGTTCACTGCGCCAGGCAAAGAATATGCTTGAGAGTGCCGGCTTTGGTATTTTGAACCTTGAGTATGTTGAGGATATTGCTACAAACTATGTGCTTGAGCAGCTCTATGACGGTGTTGTGGTTACAGAGCAGAGCGCTATTAAGGCCGAGAAGGGTAGTGGAGTAGTGCTTCGCGTGGGTGTTAGCCCTGAGCAGAATAGCACAACCGTGCCTCGCCTTATCTCTCGCGCACTCTTTGATGCAAAGAGTAAGCTCTGGGAGCAGGGCCTGAATGTTGGAGATGTTACATACGACGAGGGTATCACACTGCTTAATCAAGATCAGGCTCGAGTATGCCGTCAGAGTGTGCTTCAGGGTACAACCCTTGCCCTTGGAGAGAAGATATCGCTGCACCTGACCCTTGACCGTGAACTTGTAGCAAGGGCTGCTGAGGAGGCTGACCGTCAGGTAGATGAGATTCTTAAGCAGCAGGCTGTTGCTGACTCTCTTGCTCGCCGAGCAGCCGACTCTCTGAGAATGTTAAATAGTAATCAACCACAGCCAGAGCAGGCTGACGATGAGTTTTTCTTCTAATGAGCGAATATATTGAGGATATAGAACTGGATGACGAGGAGATTATTGCTCCCAGCCCGCGCCGAGAGTTTCTTACTGACGAGAAACCCGACGAGAATGGTCTCTATGAGCACTTTTCAATCACTGTAGACAAGGGTCAGTCGATGATGCGACTTGATAAGTACCTTGCCACGCATATTGAAAACTGCTCCCGAAACCGTGTGCAGACGGCTGTAGATAATGGTAATGTTTTTGTCAATGATCGCCCGCAGAAGGCTTCGTATAAGATTAAGCCATTTGACCATATTGTGCTCAAGATGGAGTATCCAAAGTACAACTGCCTACTCACTCCGCAGGATATTCCTATCGATATTATCTATGAGGATGATGATGTGATTGTGGTAAATAAGGAGGCGGGAATGTGTGTCCATCCAGGTCACGGAAACTATGAGGGTACACTTGTCAATGCGCTAACATTCCACCTTCAGGACAATCCTATGTTCCAGCAGGGTGACGAGCGTGCAGGACTTGTGCATCGTATTGATAAGAATACCTCTGGAATACTTGTTGTGGGTAAGAATCCAAATGCCTGCAACCACCTCTCGCGTCAGTTCTTTTTGCACTCTACAAAGCGCCGTTATGTTGCACTTGTGTGGGGTAACTTTGAGCAGGATGAGGGTACTATTACGGGAAACATTGGTCGCAATCCAAGAAACCGTCACCAGATGTATGTCTTTGCAGATGGCTCGGAGGGCAAGCACGCCGTAACGCACTATAAGGTGCTCAAGCGTTATGGTTATGTGACCCTTGTAGAGTGTCGACTTGAGACGGGTCGTACTCACCAGATTCGTGTGCATATGCAGTATATAGGCCATCCGCTCTTTAACGATGAGCGATATGGTGGCGATAAGATTCTCAAGGGAACTACATTCTCAAAGTACAAGCAGTTTATTGTCAACTGCTTTGAGGCTATGCCTCGCCACGCACTGCACGCGCGTATGCTCGGTTTTGTCCACCCTACAACGGGCGAGGAGATGATCTTTGAGTCCCAAATACCGTCAGACTTTCAGACAGTCATTGATAGGTGGGATAACTATGTTAAGTGTGCCAATTTGTATAACGAGTAGAGTTTAGCTATGGGATTTCTGCCAACGACAGTAAAGGAGATGAAGGCCTTGGGCTGGGACTATGTAGATATTGTCCTCTTTACGGGCGATGCATATATAGACCACCCCTCTTTTGGTGCAGCCGTAGTGAGCCGACTCTTTGAGGCTGAAGGGTACCGCGTGGCAGTAGTTCCTCAACCAAATTGGCGAGATGACCTTCGCGATTTTAAGAAGTTCGGAGCTCCGCGCCTCTGCTTCTGTGTTAGCGCAGGTGCTATGGACTCTATGGTCAACCACTATACGGCAAATATCCGCCTCAGAAGCAATGATGCCTATACGGCGGGTGGCGCTGCAGGCTTCCGTCCAGACTATACTGTTACAACATATACAAAGATTCTCAAGAACCTCTTTCCAGATACCCCCGTGCTTATCGGTGGCATTGAGGCATCACTGCGCCGTGTGACCCACTACGACTACTGGAAGAATACCCTTATGCCGTCAATTCTTATTGATAGCGGAGCTGACTTTCTGCTCTACGGTATGGGCGAGCAGGTTGTGCGTGAAGTCGCTGCTACGATGCGAAATGGTTTTAACCCAAAGCGTATTAGAACTATCCGTCAGGTGGCCTTTGTGGCTGATAGAGAGTATGTTGACAGGTTGGATAAGGAGAAGACAATCTTCCTCAACTCATTTGAGCAGTGCCAAAAGGATAAGCGAGCATTTGGTCAGAACTTTGTTAGGGTAGAGACTGAGAGCAATCTGCTTAATGCGGAAAATGTGCTTGTCGAGCCTACAGCAGATAGGTATGTGGTTATCAACCCGATGAATGCTGCCCTTACTACCGAGCAGATAGACTACGCCTTTGACCTTCCCTATATGCGCGCGCCACATCCTCGATACAATGGTCGTGGAGATATCCCTGCTTGGATGATGATTCGCCACTCGGTAAATATCCATCGCGGATGTTTTGGCGGATGCTCGTTCTGTACTATCTCGGCACATCAGGGTAAGTTTATCTCCTCGCGCAGTGAGGCATCTATCCTTCGCGAGGTTGAGGCTGTTGC
>JAFOYS010000213.1 GCA_017391435.1 Alistipes sp.
AGCTGCAACCGAAGAGCAGGTGGCAGAGCAGGTAGCAGCAGCGCGCGCTGCGCAAGCAAAGAATGAGAATGTGGAGGTCTATAAGTTCTGCCTCTCGGCCGTTGACCTTACTACACTTACCTGCAACGACTCTGTAGAGTCTGTGACAGACTTTGCTCGTCGCACAGTGACCTTTGCCGAGAAGTACCCAGAGATTCCAAATGTGGCATCTATCTGCGTATACCCATCATTTGTGGAGACTGTGGGCGTGGCGGTTGACGGTACACCTATGCGCATTACAAGCGTGGGCGGTGGTTTTCCATCTTCGCAGACCTTCCTTGAGGTTAAGATGCTTGAGGTGGCTATGGCCGTTGAGAATGGTGCCGATGAGGTGGATATCGTGCTTAATGTGGGTAAGATGCTCACTGGCGCATATGACGAGGCGGCAAATGAGGTGGAGATGATTCGCTCAGAGATGGATGAGGATATAGTTCTGAAGGTTATCCTCGAGACTGGTGCGCTCAAGACCCCAGAGCTTATTCACAAGGCCTCTATAATCTCTATGGCTGCGGGTGCTGACTTTATCAAGACCTCTACCGGCAAGATAGATGTCGCTGCAACACCAGAGGCAGCTGTGGTTATGTGCCAGGCTATCAAGGCATACTACGAAAAGACAGGCCGTAAGGTAGGTTTCAAGGCTGCTGGTGGTGTAAAGACTCCACAGGATGCAGCTCTCTACTACACTATCGTAGAGCAGATTCTTGGCGAGGAGTGGCTCACAACAGACCTCTTCCGCATCGGCGCATCTTCGGCTGCAAACAACCTTCTAAGCGCGATTGTCGGCGAGAAAGTTGCACATTTTTAGGCAGTCAAGAGCCACTATTACCTTATAGCAGAGCCCGCAAGGCTCTGTTTTTTTACTTACCGAACGAACAAACAGGTGCTGTTCGCTCTGTTCGCTCTGTTCGGATAAAAAAAAGAGCTTGCCCGAAGACAAGCTCAAGGAAACACGCCCTTATTACTTTGTATCAACCAGAGGTGAATCCCATTTATATATACAATTGAAAGTGTTGTATTATATATACACTTGAAAGTGTTACACTCCTACTTACGCATCTTTGAGAGCAGCTTCTTTGGATAGTTTGAGCAGATACATTTGAGTCTGTGCGACTGACCAACATAGTAGTTCATCTGCTGGTCAGTGTCGGCGTTATATACGCTGAACTCAATACCGCGAGAGACAAACTCATCTATTGTACGCTTACCGCCACTAAAGCCGTCATTCATATGCTCAAGTGAGAGGTTTGCCCAACGGTATGCATACTTACAGCCAGCACCGAGACGATCGTACTCCGATGCAGCCCTGTTTGCCATCCAGCCGATAGGAATAGCTGCACTCTCGCAAAGTGGAGCGCAACCCTTCATAACAGACTCGTTACCGGTACAGATAAACTCAATCCAATCCTCAGCACCAAGCTCCTGCGCAATCTCAATAGAGCGGCGGCAGGCGTTGATGCAGTACTGTGCACGCTTATCAGCCGCAACGGTAGACGGACCTGTAATATTCTTAATATCAAGGACAAGCTTTGTGCACTTACCCTCAGTAACGGCAACCTTAATATACTCCTCAAGAGTTGGGAGCACCTCACCATTTGAGAGTACGCCACCGCGACGAAGCTCAGCTACGGTGTTCTCCCAAGGATAGAGACGATTGATCTGGCAGTTACTGTCTGCGTGAGCAACAATCACATTATTATCCTTTGTCCAATAGATATCAAGCTCGGAGCCATAGCAACCAAGTGCAATGGCGTTACGCAAAGAGGCCAGCGAGTTATCAGGTGTACCACCAAACTCCTTTACTGCACCACGGTGCGCTACTACGATATTATCAGCCTTCTCAATAGGCTTTGCCACAAACTCAGTCTTATCATCCTCATCCTGCTGAGGTGGCACATAACCTGGGCCCCAAGGTGAATCTGGCCCATCCTCTGTATCACATCCGACAAAGAACATTGCCGCAGCAAGTAGCGACAAAATTGACAGTCTTTTTACCATTTTTTCTCTCTTATTTGTTTTTTAGTAAAAAGGGGTGGCAGTGGCTACCACCACCCCTTGATTATTAGATTTTAGTTGAGCAGTCTCTACTACTTATAGTTCTTTACACAACGGAATGGACAAACTCCCTGACCGATATCAAGATTCTCAAGAGTAGTAGTCATTGTAGCGTTGTTCTTGATAACAACATTGATACGACCACCACCTGCACTTGGATAATCTGCAGGCTTAGAGCCAGGCATTGGAACAGCTACCCACATCTGAGAACGATTATCCCAACCCTGGAAGCCCTGAGTCATATAACGGAAGCCGAGTGGATAGTAGTTAAAGCCGAACTCATCAGCGCCCTCATCCACATAATTCTCGCCCCAATATGTGGTATTACGCAACCAACCAGTAATGTTAGGAACACCATAACCAGCCTTTGTAGTACCAATCATCTTGCTGTAGTTACAATCAGCCTCTGCAACAGGGTAAGCGTGAGTACCAACCTTTGAAGCCTGAGACATTGCATAGTAAAGGTCGAGCCAATCAGAAGCATTAGCTACGTGCCAGCCGTAAGGGCAGATACC
>JAFOYS010000214.1 GCA_017391435.1 Alistipes sp.
ACGCTCGCTTACATTTTTAAGAAGGGTGTACTGACCGTCAGTTGGTACCTCAGGGTCTGGCTCTGGCTCAGAGGTAGAGTTATCTATCTCTGTAAGCTCATATAGAGTTGGAGAAGTTCCATTTGCTGAGCTATAGCTACCATAAGATGTGTATTGTGAGCTATACTGAATCCACTTGTTTACAGATGTATTTGTGATTGTAGCAGGGTTGACGCCGACAATAGTCCATACACCACCAGTGGTTGGTATTGTAGTTGAAACATTAAAGCTGTTGTATGAACCAGTTTGATATAGGTATCGACCATCAGCCTGCTGCATCATATATCCATCTCCAGCAGCAAGGAGTCCAAATGCACAGTTTGCAGGAAGTGAAACCTTATCATCTGCAATAGTAGCTGTAGTGACAGATAGATAACCGTAGTTCTTTTCAGCCTCCAAATTTATTGCTGCATTTCCATTAGCTATCAGTGCATACCACTTATTTGCCTCAACAGTTGTTGCGAGCTTAAAGATGTAGTTTGCAGTCTTGTCAATAGTTGGAAGGCTGCCAGTAACCTC
This sequence comes from Alistipes sp., assembly GCA_017391435.1. Classification (GTDB taxonomy): domain Bacteria; phylum Bacteroidota; class Bacteroidia; order Bacteroidales; family Rikenellaceae; genus Alistipes. The sequence goes on from JAFOYS010000214.1 coordinate 559, forward strand.
AGGTGCTGGCGCATTCTGTGCAACCTTAATTTCAACTGTAATGCCATTTGCAGCAAGTTTAATCCAACCCTCACGAGCGGCTTCAGTCTCATTCTTGCTTACGCTGTATGTGATAGTTGAGTCAGTAACAGTAGCTTTAGTCACTACAGTGCCATCGTAAGTTACGGTAATATCCTCAGTAAGATTCTGTGCGGTAAATGAAGCTGTTGCATCAGTTACACCGTCAACAGAAACACCGCTAATATTGCTTGCAGATAGGTAAGGGGTAAGCTCAACCTCTCCATCTGTAGCAGCAAAGAATACTACACCATATACAAGTGAGTTCGCTGGAGAAGCATAGCAACGGAGTAGATTGTATGTAGCACCAGCAGTACCAAGAATTACATTACTGCTAGTATCAGTAATACGTATACCACCCTTGGTGTGAGCAGAGAATGTCCACTCTACAGCAGTGTCTACAAGTTTAGCGGCTCTTTTGCCTGTACAATTTAGATATTTGCCACCAAATTTAATATAGTATGTATTAGCCTTACCCTCTACGGCAACAAGTTCTACAGGTTGAGCTGTACCCTTTGCTGCATCCTGAGCAGAGAGGTTAGGATTAATTTGGAGAGCGCCGTTCTCATAGCTGTAATTTACAGTCATAAGGTCCATATTGCTGCCAGTAGAGATACCTCCAGTCCAAATATGGTATGGGTATGGAGCAAATGTAGTAACACTTCCGTCGTTGGAGTTTGTATACTCGGTGGCGTAACCAGCCATATAGTAGTGACCAGCAGTGAGCTTGTCAATAGTAGAGATCATATTGTACTTAGACTCTTCAACCTCCTCAATCTCAGCATCGAAGCCGATGTTGATGGTCTTCATCTTACCAGCGTGGAATTCAGTTACAGTAGCAAGGGTCTTTGTGTATGTGCCCACGCCAGTAGCAGTCTTTGCGTTTACCTTGATTGTGATATCGTCGTCGTCAATGCTAAATGGGCGAATTGCCATATAGAATGTTGCTCTATCACCATTCTTGATAGCCTGACCGTTGTTTACTGTAAGTACAGCAGTCTGAGAGATGTGGTCACCGGTTGTGTACTTAATCGTCTCTCCAGTAAAGTCAATGTAGTATGTACCAACAACATCCTCTACAGTCGAGAACTCAATAGATGTAACGGTAATATCCTCTGCAAGCTCGTTTTTAATATTGTACTCAATAAGGCTTGAGATGTGAGACATTGTGATTGCAGGCTTATCAGATGCAGGAACAGCCTTTGCAACACCTACGAGTGGGTAGTTCTTACCTGCAATGTGAGCAGTGCTGTTGTTGCCATTCTGAACCTGTGGGGTGTCAGAGCGGCCACCGATATACACATAGCCCGCTGTTCTGTTTGCAGGGGTTGTGATATGGCCGATGTAAGGATAGATTGCGTACCAATCATAAGACTTAGTCTGATCCAAAGTCTCAGCAAGAGAACCCTTAAACAGACCAGATGCGTCGGTAACGAATGGATTACCTTCCTTCGCTACCTCATCATATGGGGTGTCGTTTACATAAGCAGTAGTACCAGCTACGGCGTGGAAGACATTGATCTGGTCGCCGTCTGCCCACTTAGTAGTCATACCGTCGTTGATAGTACGGCTCTCAACATTAGCATAAAGCTCAAAAGTGTTCTCTGGAGCAGGTGTAAAATCAACCTCCTCGTTCTTAGAACAGTTAGTAAGGGAGAGTGCTGCTGCGAGCATCAAACCCAAAGTGAAAATAGTCTTTCTCATAGTCTTTTCTTTTTAGGTTTGATTAAAAATCTAAGTCGTCGCCATCGTTCTCCCAATCCTTGATTCCGCCAGTGCCATCAAGGCTCTGTGCAAAACCGCTCTCTACTGGCGCTGAGTAGAGATCTAGAGTAGGTGCTTGGTAGCACTTCTCTGAAATAAATGTTCTTTTTTGCATAAAAATTTGTATTGGTTTTATTAGTTTGTAATTAACATATACACAATCGCGCAAAGATAGTGAAAATTGCAGATATTTTGACGATTTTTTCTTTAAAACTGTCGTTTTTTCAATAATATTTACTATCTTTATCTTGTAAAGATGTATTTATTGTTTTTCAATCATAAAAATTACCTAACAAAATGAAAAAATTATTGATTTTTACCTTGTTGCTCTCTCTAAATTTATCGGTTTTTGCTCAGGGAGAGACTACTCGCGCTGAGTGGAGATTTACAAAAAGTAAGAATTTTCAGCCATCTAAGAGTTATCTTGAAACGGGTATTTTTCCAACTGTTGAGGGAATCAAAGATGCGGGAATTAGCTTCTATCACAAGGGTAAGATGGTTAAGGCGTCGCTTAATGACAAGGGCTACCCTACTGCAAAATCTGTAAAGGGTGACTATTGGCTTGTTGAGGTTCCTGTAACCTCTCTTGATAAGGGAACTGTTGTGGATCTCTTCCTTCCGTATACTGGAACTGAGGGGCAAAGAAATAACTTTGTGCTTGAGTATCGCGATGGTAAGAAGTGGGTTGAGGCTACAAAGACCCTCTCAACAACATCTCACAAACACCCTATTCGTCTTTGGAAGTCGGTGCGTTTGAATAACCCTATCAACAATGGTGGGACTATTTCGCTCCGTCTGCGTCAGGTTGACAAGGGTGATGTAGACTTCTCTATCGCCTGCCTCTCTCCTCGCGGACAGCGCCCGCAGGTGGTTATCTACGACAACAGAGTGCCACAAGATACACTTCGTATGCTCTTTATCGGTAACAGTTATACTTACTACCATACCTACCCTGCTATATTCAAGGAGATCGCTTGGCACGAGGGTCACTTTGCTGACTGTAACATCTTTATCTCTGGCGGCTATACAATGAAGGCTCACCTTGCCAATCCGCACTCTATGGAGCAGGTTGATAAGGGCGGTTACGACTATGTTATGTTGCAGGATCAGAGTATACTTCCAACCCTTAATGGAACAGCCGATGATGCAGGCTCTGCAGAGCAGATGACAAAGATGATAAATCGTGTTAGAAAGAGTAGTCCTAATGCTAAAGTATCGCTTGAGATAACTTGGGGTAGAAAGTTTGGTAACAATAACTTTGGTAAGTATGCAAAGTATATTGAAAAGTACCCACACTTCTACTGTTCATACGATGCAATGCAGCAGCGACTTATGGATGTGATGACAGCCGAGGCTGAGCAGAATAACGCTATGTTAACCCCTGTTGGTTATGCTTGGCAGATTGTAATGCACGAGCGTCCAGATATCAACCTCTATCACACAGATAACCACCATCAGTCATACTCTGGTTCATACCTTGCAGCGGCTGTTGCTTATCTTACTGTTTACAAGCAACCATTTGGCGATAACCCTGCAAATTGTAAGCTTGATGCAGAGACTGCAGCATACCTCCGCTCTGTTGCTGAGCGTGTGGTGTTGAAGGGCGAAAAGTGGTCTGAAAAATAAAAATGGTTAAAAGGGTACACCATATTTAAAAAATAACTATCTTTGTAGGGATTAAGAAAATTTGTTTCACTTAAATTAATAAAGCAATGACAATTAAGCAAAGAATGGACCTTGCTCTTGAGAAGGCAGGTCAGACTAAGGGTGCTGAGATCTCTCAGGGCGCGCTTAAGAGTACTCCAGTGCTCTTCAAGAAGTTCTTCCCAGGTCGTAAGGCTGTGGTTATCACTGACCAGTTCGTTTGGACTGCTGCTGGTGAGGATGTTTACAACATTATGAACAACGAGGGTGTAGAGTGCGAGAAGTTCGTTATTCCTGACAAGAGTTTCCACGCAGAGTGGAAGTATGTTGAGATGATCGAGGAGGTTATGAAGCAGTACGATGCTATCGCTATTGCTGTTGGCTCTGGCGTTATCAACGATGTATGTAAGCTCGCTTCACACCGTCTTGGTCAGCGTTACATCTGTATCGCTTCTGCAGCATCTGCTGACGGTTACTCAGCATCTGGTTCTGCGATTGTTAAGGATGGCGCAAAGCAGACATTTACTTGTCCAGCTCCACTGGTAATCATCGGTGACTCTAATGTCCTCTGCAACGCTCCAGCACGCCTTACTACTGCTGGTTATGCTGACCTCGCTGCTAAGGTTCCTGCTGGTGGTGAGTGGATGATTGCTGACCTGTTTGGTACAGAGCCTATCCGCGACGATGCTTGGCACGTTATTCACGATATGCTTCCAGAGGTTCTTGCTGATGCTCAGGGTATTGCAGATCGTACTCCAAAGGCTGTTGAGAATGTATTTGCAGGTTTGACCCTCTCTGGTGTTGCTATGCAGATTGC
>JAFOYS010000215.1 GCA_017391435.1 Alistipes sp.
GGATAGTCTTTGCGGATAGATGGAATTACGCTCTTCCAGAAGTCAAATGGCACCTCGCAAGCCATATCACAACGGAAACCGTCAATACCACGCTCCATCCAGAAACGCATAGCCTTCTCCATCTCTGCGCGCATATCGTGGTTGTCATAGTTAAGCTTTGCAATATCTGTCCAATCGTACTGAACAATAGTATTACCATTCTCATCACGAACATACCAGTCTGCTGGTCGCTCATTAATCCATAGTGCATCTGGAGAAGTGTGGTTAGCAACCCAGTCCAGAACTACCTTAAGACCAAGCTCGTGTGCCTTTGCCACAAAAGCGTCAAAATCCTCAAGAGTACCAAACTCTGGATTTGTCGCGCAGTAGTCAGATATAGCATAGTAAGAGCCAAGAGTACCCTTACGCTCCTTAACGCCAATTGGATAGATAGGCATCAGCCAAATAATATCCGCGCCAAGCTCCTTAAGGCGTGGAAGGTGCTCTGCAGCAGCAGTAAATGTTCCCTCTGGGGTATACTGACGCACATTCATCTCATATACCACCGCATTATATGTCCAATCTGGATGTGCGCCCTGCGGGGTCTTGTTGCAGCAAGATGTAAAGATCATTGCTACAAGCATAGATAACGATAAAAACTTCTTTAACATAGTAACATTAGGTATTATAATTTACATAGGAACCAGAGAGCCGATCAAAGCTCTCTGGTCAGTAATACTACTGCTCTACAATAGTATATGGGTGTGCAAAGATGTTAAGTACAAATGTTACAGTACCACTCTTTACAGTCTTGAGGTTTGCACCGTCCTGAGTAAGGTCAGCAGCATCACCACCGAGGTTGATACCCCAGTCAGCGTTGAAACGAACCTTATACTCATTATCAGCAGGTACATTGTTGATAGTTACATTCCAAGTCTGAGTAGTCTCGTTGTAAGCCATCTCAACATCAGTACCCCAACCACCAAATGCGTCACCATTACCAATCAGACCTACCTTAGTGATAGCTGTAGTGGTAAGAGTGTTTGCATAGTAGTCAAACTTGATGTGGTGAAGACCTGGCTCGAGTGAGATATTGCCTGCGCCACCATCTGTGCTGATAACACCGTCAGTCATACCGTAGTTGATACCATCCCAGTTAAGGTCTGTACAGAACTTAAACTCCTTAGACTCTGCGTTAGGTACATAGAAGTAGCCTGTAAGAACGCCATTCTCACCCTTGATTGTAGAGTGAGCAGCGCCGTGATTCCAACCCTGGTAGCCACCAATGATGTGGAGAAGCTTTGGAGCTGGACCAGCCTCTGTAAGAGTATATGGAGCGTCAAAGAGGTTAAGAGTAAAGGTAACCTTACCGTTGAAGCCAGCCTTGAGGTTTGAACCACCCATTACAAGGTTACCTGCCTCACCACCAAGAGAGATGTTGTAGCCATTGCCCTCTGCATCAACTACATCCCACATATTGTTGAAACGAACCTTGTACTCACTCTCAGCAACTACATTGTCAAGAGTTGCAACCCAAACATTGTTTGCCGCGTCATATGTGAACTCGCCACCGTCAGTACCCCACTCGCCAAATGCAGCGCCAGCACCGATAAGACCAACCTTTGTAAGTGGAATGTCAACGAGCTTAAGAGCAGCAAGGTCAAAGTGGAGATAGTGAAGACCCTTAGTGAGAACAATATTACCAGCGCCACCGTCAGTGCTAATTGCGCCATCTGCCATACCGTAGTTAGTACCGTTCCAGTTCTGCTGAGTAGTGAACTTAACCTCGTTCTTACCCTCAGTATCAGCAAGAATGTGTACAAAACCGCGGAAGATGCCATCCTCACCTGCAAGCAGACGAGAGCAAGCACCAGCAGGGTTCCAATCCTGGTAAGCTCCTACAATGTAGAGAACAGCCTCCTTATCAAGTGTAATAGCAACTGTGATTGCGTCGCTAACACTCTCAAGACCCTCTGCAGAAGCAGTTACAGTAAACTCAACAGCATACTCACCACCCATAGAGATAGCAAGTGCAGCAAGAAGCTCGCTGTTAGTAGTTGAATAGTAGAGATTTGTTGTAGTACCGAGTGTAACAGCCTGACCACCGTCAACAGTAGCAGAAACTGTATACTCAACCTCAGTCTGAACACCGAACTTTGCAGCAGACCAAGTGAGAGTAAACTCCTCAGCAGCGGTAACATCGTTCACAACAACTGCGTTGTGAGCAGCGATATCAAGGTTGCGTGTAGGAATTACCATCTCGTCTGCATCGTGGTTACAAGCACCCAAAGCAAGAAGTGCTGCAGCCGACAGAATATATTTCCAAATTTTCATAATCATTTCTTTTTATTTTAGAGTGGCAACACTCAGTTGCCACCCTGATGTTATTTACTCAGCCGCTACAGTCGCAAAGATTGGCGATGGGTTTGTTGCATCCTCTGCAAGTGCAGGAATATCACCACGGAAGTTGATAGTAAAGCGAACCTTACCAGAAAGATCGGTAACAATATTGTCACCACCTACTGTCATATGGTTGATATCACCACCCCAGTTCATCTCCCAAGGGTTAGACTCAAAGTCACCACCTGTAAGACGGAACTTAAAGTCACCACCAGCGCAGTTCTCGCATACGCCAGACCAAACCTGACCGTTAACATCTGTACAAGTAAGAGCAAGGTCGTTTACAACATCCCAGCCACCTACTGCTGAACCGATAACATTAACAGCACCAGCCTTTCTGAGCTTAACAGAACCAGAAGTAAAGTCTGCAGATGCCTCAACGGTAATCCAGTAAGCACCGCTATTAGCAGCCTCAATTACGATGTTTTCACCACCTGGAGTCATTGCATCTACGCTACCACCGAGGTTAACCTCCCAGTTTGGACCCTGAGTAAACTTGAACTCTACATTTGCAGTTGGATCCTCAGCATTTACAAGGTAAACAAGACCCTCGTACTTGCCGCTATCCTCACCAGTCTCCCAAAGAATTGGAGCGCTATCTGGAGCCCAACCCTGGTGGTTACCTGGAACGTGGATATAACGACGGATCCAAGGAGCAGTAGTAGCTGCTACAGTTGTAA
>JAFOYS010000216.1 GCA_017391435.1 Alistipes sp.
GACTTCTTCCTCGGCGCTGCTCTTGGTTGCGACGCTATGTGCTGCGACCGCTTCTTTGAGGTTGCTGAGTGGGCAGAGAAGAACCTTCCATTCGTAAAGATTAAGGGTTACGAGAAGCCAAACAAGTAGTCTCATACTACAAGAAAAGATAAGCACCGCCAAAAAGCGGTGCTTATTTTTGTAGGTCATCTACTCTACTGCAGACCCTCGGGCAGAGCATCTACGCGAGTGTAAACAGAGACATTCTGTCTGTCGTCTGTTGCTGTCCAGCGCATAGTTGTTGAGCGTAGCTCTACAATATAACGGTGAGACCAATCAAAGAAGTTATACTCATCTGTTCCGTAATTACCTCGAATAACCGCTCCTAACATCGGGTCAGTCTCAACAAAGTAGCGGCCACTCTTGACCTCGCAATACATTGTACCGATATTCTGGTAGATGGTATAAGTTCGGTCACTGCGATCAAAGCAGATGTAGACATAGTCTGACTCCTGCAGCGTTGCACCACCATCAAAACTTGTAAGCATCCACACGCCAGCAAGGTTTACTGGAGTTACATCTACAAGTGGCTCACTCTGTTCAGTCTCATTTTTCACGCACGAGCAAAGCGTCAGTGCCGCAAAAAGTAGTGTAATGTATCTTCTCATACTATTCAATTTTTATCTCTCTTTTTGAAGGAGCAAACGGCCCCTGTATATAAAGTTTCATATCTTCTCGCTTCTCTGCTCGGAGCGAAATTACCAAATCTCCCTGCTCTGCAGGCTGAAGAACGCGTGGCTCTGTATAGATCTCAAGACCCTCTGACGAGAGCAGTGTATCCTTTACCACTCTCACTGCCCTATTACTACTATTGAGGCAGGCTATGCGCTCAGTAGAGTTACTGCTAATCTTCACCCCAGGTTGTCGGAGTAGCAGCGCCCCACAAGTGTATGGGTAGTCGCCACTGCGGTCACTGCTTGCCACAACATAGCCCTTGACACTAATAACTGCCGTAGGTACTGTCTGATCAGCAGCATAAACCAACACACGATGGCTAAAAGGTCCCGGGAAGCCCTTACCAGAGAAGTTTAGCACAATCTCTGCGCCCTTATCTTCTCTAACGACACCACTTGACGCCGTAAGGCAGCGGCAGGATGTAGTTGTGCGGTAGGCAACGCTCTTGCTGCCAATGCTCCTTATTGCGACTCTCCGCTCTACCCTATCACACTCAGCTATGCGACCAAAGTCTACGCTATGCTCCTCTACGACAATCTCGCTTTGTACTGTGCGTGGGTTGGCAATGCTATCAAGAACAGATTTAGGCACCAGCTTCAGCTGCGCCGTAGCCGTCACATAGACAAAGCAGAGAAGAGGAGTAACAAGCCGTCGCATTACAGCCAACCGTTATCGTTTGCACCGCGGCGGACGGTAATTGTAAAGCTCTGGCTGCTACCTGTGCTTGCCGTAATTGTAGCAGTAGTTGAGCCGCTCTTAACGCCCTTGAAGAGGAGCTTTGAGCCACTCTTTTCTACCGTTGCCACAGATGTATCGGCAATAGTAACAGTAAAGGAGAGATTCTCACCCTTAAAGTAACGAGCAGGCAAAACGGCCACCTGACCCTCTGTAGCAACATAGATATTCGGGAAGCGCATATCTACGCCATTGCCCTCTATTGCTGCAAGGAATGCTGTTGCATTTACCTGACCACCCATACCACCGCGATACTGCGCCATATCGAGCTGCATAGGCTGTATAGTACCGATATCGGCAACATAACGGCAGTATCTCTTAGTGCCGACAAAGTAACTGTCAATATCAACAGCGCTCTGGACAAGTAACTTCTGAAGCTCTGCTGCTGTAAAGTGCTTGTTAAGCTGTGCAGCGTAGCTGATACCAAGAGCCAACACTCCAGATATATGAGGGCAAGCCATAGATGTTCCCTCCATATATCCATAGCCACTCTCAGATACGTGATATGGCAGTGTAGAGAGGATACAACCAACCTCTCCATAGTTGTGATTCTGGTCTACATACTCATAGTAGTAGTCCTGATCACCTCCAGGAGCTGAGATTGTTGTTCCTGTACCATAATTTGTATATACCGCAGGTGTAAAGTCTGCCGCCGTAGCCGCTACAGAGATATACTCCTCTGCCGCACCTGGGAAACCAGCCGCAGCAGCGCTCTCATTACCACCAGCAAAGACAGCAATACCGCCCTCAACAGTTCCATTTGCAGAGCCGGCGTAGTGGGTAAAGTACTCCAAAGCCTCTCGCTCAAGTGGTGAGCCGGCAATCCACTCCTCCTTGCTTCCGAAGCCCGCAGCACCCCAGTCGTAGACATTTGCACAAGGAGAGACATATCCCCAGCTACACTGTAGCACTACTGCACCATTATCAGCAGCATACTTTATCGCGCGAACAGTCGAAAGAATACTTGTTGCAACATTTCCAGAGAAGATCTGGCAACACATAATCTTCACACCACTGCCCTCACTTCCATCTCCACCAGCAATTGAGCTAATACCAATGCCGTTGTTATTCACAGCCGAGATTACACCGGCAACGTGAGTTCCGTGGCCAGAGTCATAGACATCGTCCCAGACAATCTTGCCAGACTGATGAACAAAGTTATAACCATATACATCGCCCTTATAACCATTACCATCAGCATCTATATTTGAGCGAAGAGTCTCACCCTCGTTTATCCACATATTTGGCAACAAGTCGGGATGCTCCACAAAGATACCCTCGTCAAGCACTGCTACAATAACGCTACTGTCGCCTGTGCTCTTCTGCCAAGCACCCTGGCACTGAACATCTGCATCCTTAACACTCTTTACCACACCGTCCTTAATAAAGTGGTCGCCACGGTTAATAAGATTCCACTGTGCAGGGAGCAATGGGTCGCTCATATCGGCGCGTGTAGTGGCAGAAACTGCCTTCTCTAACCTCTCCTGCGACAGAGGCACTGCACGGTGAGTGTAGTTACGCTTAACGGTTCTGTTTACATCAACCTTCTGGACCTGACCAAGGCGTGCAAAGCGGCGTGCAACATCCTCCACAGCGCTCTTGCTGCTATCAAAGCGAACAACATACCACAGATTAAGACCGCTCTCAACAGTTCGCTCCTCGGCGCTGCTATCAACAGTAAAGACGCGCTCAATGCTGCAAGTGCTGATTGCCTCAAGTACCTCGTCCAGCTCAATATCTCCACTACGAGTCACGCGAGAGCCATCAAGGCCAGCCTCGCTTATAAGTGCAGCCACCTGCGGAGTGAACTTTACAAGCAGCTCATCCTCAGTATATGGCGCTGGAGCGAGCTCTGCACTGCTCTCAACATATCTGCTACAAGAGTTAAAAAGCAGTAGCAGGGTTAATATATAAAATAGTCTACTCTTCATCTGACATCGGTTTTTTCTTTGTTGTATACTCCTTATAATAGTAGTCCATATTTGCTGGCTCATTCTCAAAGATAGCAAGTGTACCATCCTTTGCACGGCCCTCCTGTGGGAAGACAAGGCTCTGAGGCACCCACATATCGAGTGCAGGGTGGTAGAGCAACCAATCTGGCAGACGACCATAGAGTCTGTTGAAGTTTATTGAGAATCGCTTGCACGAAGGCATTACCTTCTTAATCTTGCGGTCTACAAGTATCTGCGGAAGCGAGTCTACAGCATCTATCTCCTCCTGAGTGTAGTATGGCACTGAAGGGTCATCTTCAAATGTTGGCAGCGTACCCTGCAGATAGTTTACAGAGAGTATAAGTGTATCCAAATCCCACTTAATAAGGTGCTCAGGGAATGATGGCTCATCCATAAAGCCACCCAAGTCTGTACGCACCGTATTGCTCAAGTCAGAGACTACGCTACGCTGATTTGCATTCAGAATAAGGGTACGAAGCTTCGGGAAGTTCTCCTTTGTAAGCACCTCTGGCACCTTCTGGAAGTTATTTGAACCGACATCCAAGAACTCCAGATTCTTAAGAGCTGCCAGACTGCTTGGCAGTGAAGTTAGACCATAACTACCTATAGTGAGTCTCTTGAGCTGTGTAAGCTGAGCAATATCGTCTCCCAATTCAAGGCTGAGCAAGAAGGTGTTTGTATTACCGAAGAAAGTGAGGCTCTCGGCAGCAGTAAGATATCTCACCTCGTATGGCAGAGGCTCCTTAATATTAAAGAAGTAGAACTCTGCACTACGCACACGGCCGACATTGCTCTCTGTACAGCCCTCCATACTCTTATCCCACAGTACAACATTGTCCCACAAATCCATCGGCTGTGACGCATCCCACACAGCCATAGTCTGCAGCGTACGAGAGATAGAGAGCAGCGCTACCGAGTCTCCAGCACGGGTATCTGGGATAATAGGCTCTGCGGCCTGCTGTGTAACACTCAGTTTGTCCTGATGTGCAAGGGCAACATCACTCTTTGGACGAAAGACAACCTCTGCAAGGCGCTCCTTGGCTGTAGTGTTGATATCCCACTTAAAGCGGACAGTTGTTGTTCGTGGGCGAGCTCCGCGATTAAGGTCAAGTGTATGGCGCTCACTATTAAGCCAGCCAGCATTGTCCGGAATATCTACCTCAAAGTCTATGTTTGACTTTACGGTAACATCAAAATAGCGACTATCAAAGCGGTCATAGTTTGCAACCTTAACCTCTGGCTCTGAGAGCTCTATAGAGTAGTCAAAACCCTTCTGGTTGATAACTATCTCCTTCTGTTCCCAGGTGTCAATATTCTCAATAATCACAACACCTCGGCGTGGAGTGGTTGTAAGTGCCGAGTCAATGATAAAGTTGCACTCTGTTGTCGAGTGGCCATTGGCTGGCGAGACGGTTATCCACTGATTGTCTGTAGAGGCAATCCAACGATTTGACGAGGTGATTGTCTTTGTCACAACGCCACCCGTAGCCTCAACATCAAACTCTATTCCCTCTGTTGTAAAGGCATTATCTGTCTTATCTGTACCACAAGCTACAAGTAGTGCCACTGTGGCGAAAAATAATATTACTCTACTCATACTACTCAAGCATTGCGTCACAGTTGAGAATAGTCTGCGACTTGTCATAAATTAACATATACGCACCCGCCTGCCAAGCATAACATATATCCGAAGCGTCAAAGATAATATTCGGATTGTCCGATATATCAAGGTAGTAGATTAGCGTCGATATAGTATCGTCAATCTTACGAAGGTCGTTTGAACCCAAGTACAGACCACGAAGACCCTTGTGGTTGAAAACACCCTGCGGCCACTCCTTTAGGCAACGCTCACCAGCGGCATTTCGCTGGCTACGAATACCGAGCACTGTAAGATAGAAGCTATCAAGCGGCTCAAATGGGAAGTGCTCAAAGCAGTTAAAAGACAACTCCACACCGTAGAGGTATGGCAGATTTACTGCGTGAATCTCGCGCGGAAGATCCTTAAGGTTGTTGTACGACAGGTCTATAGAGGTCATATAGATTGAGTTCTCGTACTCAAAACTACCCTGTGGAATCTCGTCAATATTACAACCACGAAGGATAATATATGCCACAATAGAGTTTGTATCTGCAATAGCCTTTGGATACTTTGTAAGCTTTGGATTCTGTGCAAGGGTAAATGTCTCCACCTTAATTCCGCGATATGTTCCATCCTGCTCACCCTCAAAGCCGTCAATATCGTTACCTGAGAAATCTACAGAGGTGAGCGACGAATTACTCTTGGCAGAGAAGATATTTGGCACCTTCTTAAGCTTATTATACTTTACAGAGAAGGCCTCCGAGTCGGCATAACCACAGAAGTAGCCCTCCTCATCCATAGGCAGTGACTCTAACTGATTATTATCAAGATAGAGCTGTACCGGAGAGACGCTCTTGCCCAGCGGATGAATCTTTGAGATATTGTTATATGCAAGGTCAAGCAGTGAGACCTTAGTCATATTCTTAAACGACTCTGGCAGCTCCTCAAGGCTATTCTGACGAGCATAGAGAATCTGAATCTTCTCCTTTGACGCTCCACAAGCCAACGCATCCATACCTGCATAAATCTCACTGGCGCTCCACTGACGGTTATTTGAAATATTGATAGAGATAAGCTCTGGCATGCGAGCTATCTGCAGTGGGAACTTCTTGAGTTTTGAGCAGTTGTAGAGCTCAAGGTCGGTACAAGAGACCAAATCACCAAGCTCCTCTGGAAGTGTCTCCAGTGCGCCGTTGGCAATAAAGAGGTACTGCAACTTTGTCAGCTTACCAATCTCCGCAGGGATAGACTTCAGTCCATTACACATCGTGCCGTGGTTGGTATCCATCTTGTGAATTCTCTGTGCTCCACTCTTGCGGTCGATAATCTCACCCTCCGACATTGTATCATAGAGCGATGTAGCCGCAATATGAATATTATTCTCAGCAAGTGCGCGTGCGCAAGGCTCTGCAAACTGTGTTGCAGGGTGTATAGTGCGCAGATAC
>JAFOYS010000217.1 GCA_017391435.1 Alistipes sp.
GAGTGGGCAGATTTCTCTGCCCACTATGACGACTAAGCCTCCCTTTGTCAAAGGGAGGTTTGGAGGGAATGTCAATATCTCTTATTATACTATATATCAGCGCGTTCTCGGCTTTCTGAGACCTACGGAGTATGTGTTACGAGAAAAGGACTGCCTGCAAATTTATTTGCAAAGGCAAGTCCTTTTATTGTAACAACAGCTTGCTGTCAGAAAGTCGCATCGTGTTGTTTGAGTCTGTCGGTCTGTCAGTGGGGTTACTTCAGATAGTCATCAAAGTAGTCGGTGACCTTCTGCATAAGGTGCACGCGGTCTTTGCCGCGGACATTATGCTTTGCGCGAGGGTATGGGAAGTAGTCGACAGGTATCCAGTGTTTGATACACTCATCTATAAAGTTGAGCGAGTGTTGCCACACCACAACATCGTCTACAGCCCCCTGGCAGATGAGCAGTTTGCCCTTCAGGTCCTTGGCGCGAGGGATGAGCGAGGTGGCGTTGAGTCCCTCGGCATTTGTGGCCTCGGTCTCCATATATCGCTCGCCGTACATAACCTCGTACCAGCGCCAGTCGATAACTGGGCCTCCTGCCACACCGACCTTGAAGATATCGGGGTGGTTTACCATCAGCGAGATGGTCATAAAGCCTCCATATGACCAGCCGTGAACGCCTATGCGGGAGCTATCGACCCAGCTATGGCTCTTAAGCCACTTGATACCCTCAATCTGGTCGGCCATCTCTGCTACTCCGCACTGACGGTGGATAGCCTGCTCAAAGGCAAGGCCGCGGTTATCTGTTCCGCGGTTATCCATAACAAAGACCACATAGCCTCGCTGTGCCATATACATCTCCCAGCGGCGCAGCTGTGCCTGGAACGAGTTTGTAACCATCTGTGAGTGAGGTCCTCCGTAGACATAGAGGATTACGGGGTAGCTCTTGGTAGGGTCAAAGTCGAGAGGTTTTATCAATCGGTAGTAGTTCTCGTAAGCACCATCGGCACTGCGGAGAGTACCCATCTCAATGGGGCAGTAGTTGTACCCTACTGAAGGGTCTACGGCGCGGAAGAGAGTGCGGTAGTGGCGGCCATTTGTCGTTCCTACACCCACTACGCGAGGCACTGTAAGGCTTGAGTAGTTGTCTGCAAAGTACTCTCCATCAGCAGATATTGTGCAGTTATGCCAACCCTCGGCAGTTGTAAGTCGTCGGGTTTTACCGCTCTTGATATCCACAGCAAAGAGGTGGCGCTCTACGGGGCTGACCTCTGCCGAGTGGTAGAAGATGCTCTTACTGCTCTGACCAGCATACTCAACATCGGCATCTACAGCCGTAAGTCTACGAACTTCGCCAGCAGTGGTGCAGAGGTAGAGATTCTGGTAGCCATCGCGATTTGAAGTAGTGTAGATAAAGCGCGTAGGGTCATCCTTGAGGAATACTAACGGATATGATGGCTCAACATACTTACTGCTCTGCTCAGTAAGCAGTGTGGCTGTCTTTAGGCCCGTAGTGGCGCTATAGGCGTTAAGGTGCATATGCTTCTGAGCGCGGTCAAGCACCTGCAGGTAGATAGTCTTACTATCGGGCGACCAAGTGAGGTTTGTAAGGTACTGCTCGCTGTCAAAGTCGTCGACAGTAAGGTATAGGGTCTGCTGAGTCTCAGAGTTATAGACGCCTACAGATACTCGCTCCGAGGCCATACCGTTCATAGGGTACTTAATCTCAAACAGAGTACCCGTACGGCTTGTGATATCAAGGAGCGGGAAGGTTGTAACGGCGCTCTCATCCTTCTGATAGAAGGCAACGCTGCTCTTATCGGGCGAGAGGAAGAGTCCTGTGCTAATGCCAAACTCATTGCGAGAGACACTGCTTCCAGCAACGATATTACTATCAGTAAATGCTGTCACAGCACGCTCTGAGCCATCATCTGCAACCCAGACAATGTTATTGCCGACAGTTTTTACTCGGCTCTTCTGCCTCTTTGGAGCCTCAACAGTGCGGCTCTTGCCCGTAATGACATCTATAGCGTAGCAGAGGCTATCTGTTGTGTGCAGAAACTCCTTCGGGTACTCCTCGCTCCAGAGTACAGAGTAGTTCTGAGGAACAAGTTCGCGGCTAAGTATAGCCTCCTCCATAGTAAGCAGACGGCGACTCTCTGCCGTAGCAGTTAGTGCCGTAAGGGTCAGCAGTAGTAGTGTCAGTTTTCGCATATTAGAATAGGTATCTCTCGGTTTTTACTCGCTTTACATAGTTCAGAATATCCTCCCACGCCTCATCGGAGAGTGTTGTGCCGACAATCTCAATAACCTTACCCGCCGTAACTGCGCCGATAGTTCCACACTGGCGTAGGTCAAGCCCCTCGGTGAGTCCATAGAGGAATCCCGCAGCGTAGAAGTCGCCCGCACCTGTAGTGTCAACGCGCTTTGCTGCAGCCATAATGCCCACGTGGACAACAGTTTCGCCCTGCTTTATCAGCGCACCCTTCATACCGATTTTAACAACGGCAAGGGAGCAGAGCTCCGAGATAGATTGCAGAGCATTTATAGGCTCGCTCTCGCCCGTGAAGGCTACTGCCTCGTCCTCATTGGCAAAGACAATATCTACATAGTCGGCCACAAGAGCCCTGAGAAAGTCAAGGTTCTCTGCCACAACATTAAAGCTGGCAAGGTCAATGGCTACAGTAAGGCCCAGAGCCTTTGCTCGCTGTGCCACGGTGCGGATAAGTGTATGGTCCTGAACAAGATAGCCCTCAATATAGAGGCAGTCGTAGCCCTCAAGCACACTCTCCACAACCTCCTCGGCACTAAGCTCAAGGGCTGCACCGAGGTGTGTGAGCATCGTACGCTCGCCATCTGTAGATATCAGCGAGACACACTTACCCGAGCGGCTATCGCTACGGAAAATCACTGGATGGATGCCCAGATTGGTAAGCGCCTTCTCAAAGAAGTCTCCCGTAGAGTCACGACCCACCTTGCCGATAAAACCCACATCGGCACCCAGACGAGCCATAGCGCGGATAGTGTTATCAGCACTGCCACCAAGCGAGAGCGAGTGCGGACGGCCAGCAACAGCCTTTGCAACCTCACTCTGCAGTGCGCTATCTACAAGCGACATTGAGCCGCGGGCAATATTATAACGGGTCAAAACCTCGTCACTGCTCAAATTTACGAGCATATCTGTAAGGGCATTACCAATGCCTATAACTCTCTTCATCAGTCGTTTAGGTTATTGTTGTTACTATATCGAGAGCATCTTCACAAGCTCTACATTACTACTCTTGACGCTCTTTGTCTTTGCAAGTGCCTGACAGAATGGGGTGTAGACAATATCTCCGTTCTTCATACCCACCATAACATTTCGCTGACCCTCCTTCAGAGCCTCAATAGCCGCAGCACCAAGTCGTGAGGCAAGTATTCGGTCTGCTGCCGTAGGTGAGCCTCCGCGCTGCAGGTGTCCAAGTATCGTAACCCTCGCATCGTACTGCGGATACTCGCGCTCTACACGCTCAGCAAGACCCATTGCGCCACCTATCGATGGGTCCTCTGCCACAAGGACAATAGCCGAGTTCTTACTCTTGCGAAAACCGTTGTCTATCAGCGCCTTGAGTTGGTCGTCAGCAGTCTGCGACTCGGGAATTATTGCCGCCTCGGCTCCCGATGCTATAGCACCGTTGAGGGCAAGATACCCCGCTCTGCGACCCATAACCTCTACAAAGAAGAGCCTCTCGTGCGATGTAGCCGTATCGCGCAACTTATCTACCGCCTCGACAATAGTGTTGAGCGCCGTGTCGTAACCTATAGTGGTGTCAGTGCCCGACAGGTCGTTGTCAATAGTGCCTGGCAGAGCAACTATAGGCACATCAAACTCCTCGGCAAAGACCTTTGCACCCGTAATAGTTCCGTCGCCACCGATGACCACCAGCGCATCTATGCCCTCACTCTGCATAGTCTCAAAGGCCCTCTTGCGTCCCTCAGCACTCATAAACTCCTTGCAGCGAGCAGTCTTGAGAATCGTTCCTCCGCGCTGAATGATATTGCTCACGCTGTTTGAGTGAAACTCCACAATCTCGCCCGTCACAAGCCCCTTGTATCCGCGCATAATGGCCTTCACGCCCCAGCCGTTGTACCTCGCAGCACGCGTCACAGCACGAATCGCCGCATTCATCCCCGGTGCATCACCACCCGAGGTCAGTATTCCTATAGTCTTTATCGTTGCCATAAAAGTAGGTATGTTCTTGTCTATAAATCTGTCAAAGGTAACAATTTTTTTGCAGAGCGCAAAATCTGCACCACGATTGACGGTGAGGGACGGGCGGTACAGCTGACGCGGACAGGGAGTTTAAGGAATTTAGGGAGTTTAGGGAAGTTAGTGATTTTTCTCCTTAATCTCCTTAATCTCCCTAATCTCCTTAACTTCCTTAACTCCGAACAACCGAACGAACGAACAACCGAACACGAACGAACAAACCCGAACAAACCGAACAAACCCGAACAAACCGAACAAACCCGAACAAACCGAACACCCCTGTTCGTTCGTTCGGTTGTTCGTTTACTCAAGGCTTAAAACGGCACTTCGTCCTCCATATCGGTAAAGACTCTTGGGCAGTCGGCGTAGTAGAGCATTGTCTGGGTCTCTGGTGCAGTAGGCGGTGGAGTGGCTACCGTAGGTTGTGGCGTTGGGGCAGTAGGTTGTGGAGTAACTACCGCAGGTTGTGGCAAGGCGGGTGCTGAAGCGAGGCGGACAATGTTGTTATGTTGCTCTAAAAGTCCGCTCTTAATGGCGCGACCGATACGCATACGGGCAGTGTCGTGGCTCACGCCCTGCAGTTCTACTATCTTATTAGTCAGAACCTTACGCTCTACGCTGCCTCCGAAGTGGGTCTGAAGTGTATCTACCACCACAGAATTTGCATCGCTACTCTGCACGGGCAGGTCGCACAGTTGTGGTAGTCCATCTTCATCCACCATAAAGGCGAATCGCTCAAAGGGCTCATTACGGCAGAACTGAGGCTCTACGACGCTTATATCGTCTACTCTATGCACATAGAGCACGCTCTCAGCCTTGCGTTGCAGTGCCGAGCCGGTATGACCGCGAGCCTTGTCAGTACCTGGGTTGGTGTGTAACACACAGATTATATGACAGTTAAACTGTGTGCTTAGCGCCATAAGTTCACCCACGAGGGCTTCACTCTCGCGCAGGTCATTTGTATCGCGTTGCATATCCGCAATACCGTCAATGACCACAAGGTTAGGTCTGAGCGTATATAGCGCATCGAGCAATAGTGTGCGTCGCTCAGTAGGTGCAAGTTCGCGCAAGGCGTAGACATTGAGGCGCGAATCTTCAATACCTACCTTCTTAATGCCCGTAATAGTATTAATACGGTCAATAACCTTACGCACGTGGCCTTCGCCCTGCTCCGTATCTAACCATAACACATTGAGTGTTATATTGTTAGATATATTTTTAAATGCCTTACTATCTTTGCGCTTGTAGGCAATAGCACTCGCCACGAGGGCGGTAGTAAGAAAGGTCTTCTTACTCTTAGACTCGCCTACAATGGCAGATATATTACCCGCCGAGCAGAGACAACAGCCATCTATGGCAATCATAGGCTCTGCCTCAATATATGGCTTGGTAATATCTACGCGATAGGGGTCTAAACGCCCCTTGCGTAGTTCAATTTCTAAATCTTTAACACCTTGTGCTACCAAGGCCTCAACATCACGCTCTAAAGCGTCAATGTTAAACTTAGGTACAGGGTTAGCCACTGCACCTACTTGCGTAGTTGTACTCATATAAATATGTATGTATTAAAAGGTTATGGGTGTACGCAGAAGAGCATAACACCACTAATAAAGATAATTGTTTGTGGAATTCCAGCCACAAATATAATACAATGAGTACCCCCTTGTCAAGTATTTTGGCAAATATTTTTTCAATTATTTTACAAGATGCAGTAAATCATTGGCTTGCCTTCGGCAACCCTTCCCTGCTACGCCTCGGCATAGTAGGGCAAGCCCCACTCTGCCCTCGGCTCAATCGCAGCGTTGAATTACGGCGGTGCTGGCGGTGCGACTCCGAACAAGCGAACAACCGAACGAACGAACAGGGGTGTTCGGCTTTGTTCGGTTTGTTCGGTTTTGTTCGGTTTTGTTCGGTTGTGTTCGGGTGTGTTCGCAC
>JAFOYS010000218.1 GCA_017391435.1 Alistipes sp.
CCTCCGTCTCGAAGAGCTATGTCTAACTTATCTTGCTCTACGGTCTCATTAATACGCTTAAGACAGTACTTGTGTAGCTTGTAGATGAAGTAGATAAGCAAAGGTAAAAACACTAATAAGATTATATTGATATTTCCTATTGCTTCTCCTGACAAGAATATACTATCATATATTCCGTGAGTAATTATAGGGGCAACAAGTATCATTGCTCTATCTTTGAATGTGCTGAAGTGGCTCAAGCGCACCTTTGAGTAGTAGTAGCCCATTAAAACTCCGTTGCAGTAGTGTCCCGGAACAGCTGTTAGCGCACGGAAAATACCAGTGCCTAGCCATTCGCTTTCTTTAACTATATAGAATATGTTTTCCAGAGCCGCAAAGCCGAGAGATATGCACACTGCATAGACGATGCCGTCCATATACTGGTCATACTCCTTGCAACGACGCATAAAGAGCCAAAGCATTATAAACTTTGCAATCTCCTCAGGGATAGCTGCACCCAAGAAAGATTTCCATATAGCTCCTATTATGGTTGCTGGGTCTTCGGAATATAGACCTATATTTCCAGCAGGCACAGAGAAACCCCACGAAACAATCACAGATAACACTCCGAAGCCTAACGCAATCCAAATCTCCTTTATCGGTTCTTTTTCTGTATCCCTCTTGAAGATATAGAACATTAAGATAGCCACTGGTAGCAGGGCAATGAATAGTTTGTAGAAAATGTCCATAATTTAGTTGGGTTAAAAGTTGTTGTTTAACTATATAGAGACATTTTTAAACAATTTCTATCATTTATGCTACTTTTTATTGCTAACCACGCAAAAAGGAGTTGTGCTGCAAAATATGTTGACATAATTGTTAGACCCGCACCAGAAAAATGGTCTACAAACTTATTCCAAGCAATACAGCTATCCGAGAATATAAACAACACTCCTGCAATGACATAGATAAATTTATAGCTACTACTAATTGTAAATGTTGTAGCTGTCATTGTGCCTATGATCAGCATATACAACGAGCAGGCAACCTTGATTATCAACGAATCTATATGGCTTACTATCCATCCACCAAAAAAGATTAAAAATAGTGCCCATATGCCAATAGCTATGCTGCTACGACGATTTACAACAGAGCGATTTGCAAAGTAGATAATGTACGCAATATGAGCTATTGCAAATAGCGCAATCTGAGCCAAGAATGCTCCTCGCTCACCTGCTAAGTCTCCCGCAGCTGAGAATAACAGTGCGGCTGAAACAAGCCTGCTTTTGCTACAAACAAAAGTCACAATGGATAAAAACAGCACAGGAGCTGTTTTTGTTATATCAAGCATCAGTTCACTTGTAAGCCCTATCTTCTTGCGACAGAAGTAGATAGCTGCTAAAGCCAAGTAGACAATAACTACCCAACTTTTACTCAAAATACTTTTTAAGTTCATCTATAAATTCTTGGGGCGCTCTGCAAGGCTTCATACGCTCGGTGTTTACATAACCAAGCACAGTCTTGCCTGTGTTTAACAATTTTCCTTGTTCATTGTATACTTCGTACTCTACTATGGCGCGAACAAGAGGCAACTCTTTTATTGTTGCGCGCACTGTCAGTAGGTCGTCATAGTATGCTGGAGCCTTGTACTTAGACTCAACCTCTACAATGGGCATAACAATGTTCATCTTCTCAAGCATTGTGTAAGGTAGCCCTATTGCGCGGAACATCTCATTTCGTGCAGCCTCGTAAAAGACAATATAGTTTGCGTGATAGACAACGCCCATCTTGTCAGTATCTCGGTACAATACACGAATTTTTGTGTCAAATGTAATCATAACTCTATAGTTATTTGTTGGTTGTTTATGGAGCAGTTTACACCGCCCTCTACTACACACACTTCACTCTCTACTCCATTAACAGTAGCTCTGTAGCGACCCGGAGGTGGTAAGAGCTTATAGCTATCGGTGGCAATAAAACCGTTCTGGTCGCTATTGCCTATAATAATATAGGTATGACCTAAAAGTTGAACCGCAAGTTCTAAATCTCCTTGCTCAATAGTTGTGCGGATTATGGTAGAGCTGACTCTATTATTCTCTACCAACTGCTGATCAATACGAGAGACCTCAAGTGAGCTTGAAATATTCTCATAATTACCACCCTTGTTGTGTCCAAAGCGATGGTTGTAACCTACAATCAGCTCCTCAATATGTAGTTTGTCAATCAGATAGTCTTTGACAAATGATTCGTGAGACAACTCGCTAAAGCTCTTATCAAATGGTATTATGAGCATATAGTCTACACCCAATTGCGAGAGAAGAGTCTCCTTTTCGGTTGTAGTGGTGAGAAGTTTTAGCCCCTCGGCCCGACCTAAAGTAATGCGCGGATGAGGTTCAAAGGTGATAACAACACTCTTGCCACCCCTCTGCTTTGCCCGTTGAATGGTAGTGTCAATAAGCACTTTGTGACCCAGATGTACTCCATCGTAGGAGCCGACTGTGGCCACCGCGTGCTCTATATTCGGTAGGTTGTCAAATCCCCAGAGTCTCTGCATAGCATCTGCTAATTAGCTTCGTTCTCTTCAGCAGCCTTAACAAAGTATGCCACCTTCTCAAGAATAGTAGTAATATCGTAGTTCTCAACAACAATACCCTGTGGGAAGTTTAGTGGCGCTGATGTGAAGTTCAGCACCCCCTTAATTCCGGCATTGATAATAGGAACAACAAGCTCTGTAGCTGCCTTAGCTGGTAGCGATAGGATGACTATGCTTATGTCGTTGTTCTCCATCACTTGCTCAAAGTCGCTCATAGCGTAACAAGGGATGTCATCTATAGTAAGGCCAACCTTTTCAGGATCAATGTCAAAAGCCGCAGTAATCTTTAGCTTTAGCTGCTTGCTGTTGAAATATTTTGTGATAGCCTGTCCAAGGTGACCCATACCTATCACTGCAATATTTGTTATGCTACTGCCGTAGAGGATATTGTTTATAAACTCAATCAGCACACCGACATCATATCCCTTCTTTGCATCGCTCGTAAAACCTATTAGCATCAAATCGCGACGCACCTGCACTGCAGTAATGCCGTGTATGCCGGCAAGCACGTGCGAAAAGATGTGTGTAACACCCTGACGATGATACTTTAACAGTGTACGACGATATTCGCTCAGTCGCTCAATGGTCTTCTCTGGAATATTGTTCGGTATATTTGACATTACTCTGTTGTGATAGTAAAGTTGTTATTGTACTCTATTTTTACCCACTGGCTATTTACACGCACACCACTCTTGTCGTCAACAACAAAAGAGTAAGGTGTCTGCAGTGGAGTGAAAACCTCGTTGGCAAGTCCGTTCTCAATATTGCTATAAAGTGAACGGATGAAAATCATAGCTGCATCGTAGCCTCTATATGCGTATAGAGATGGCATAGCACCAAATGCCTTGATATAATCAGCACCAAATTTACGCACTCTCTCTACACTTCTATCTGTGTGGTATGTAGAGAGCATAATTACATTATTTGAGAAGAATAGTGCTCGGTCAATATTGCGATATCTATTCCACTTGTTGTTTCCAAATACTCTATAAGGCGCAGCCTTTATAGAGCGAGATTTTAGAGATATGTTAGCCGAAGCAAGCGCAGCTAAGATACGGTCAACCTCTACCTCTGTACCTGCAAGGATAATGAACAGTGTCTGCTCAGCACTCTCCAAAAGTGGTGATAGATCACTCGGCGATGGCTCTACTACACTACCTTCAGCGCGAGCTTTCTCTCGCTTCTCGATTACAGACGGGTGCTCGTAGATATACTTGTGGGTTGTGTAAGGTCTTAAACCAAGCTGCTCAGTCATCTCTGCCTCAAACTCCTTGTCAACGGTCTCTGATGTAATGACGACAATGCGCTTATTCTCTTCAAAGAGACCTTTGACCTTCTCGTATTTACTGTCAGGTCGTGGAGACATTTGGAAGAGATTGCTCGCTGTGGTCTGAGTAAGATTGGCAAGCGGTGAGACAACCGGTATAGATCGCTTCTCGGCCTGTCGCGCAACTGGTATTAGAGTATCTTCATAAACTGGACCTACAATAAGGTGCATACCATCTAACTCGCCACTCTCCATTATCTGGGCAACCTTCTCACTCTCGTGAGCAGTGTTGTAGAGATGGATGTGAGACTGATAACCCAATAGTCGTAAGTGGTCAGTGCCAAGAAGAAAACCTTGATAGAAATCCATAAAGTTCTGCTGGCGACGCTCCCCTATTGCCATTGGAAGCATAAGGGCGACATTTGCTCGCTCTGTAGGCTTCAGTGCGCGGAAAAAGCATTTATCTGCCACCTCTTTGTCTTGTGGTTGCTCAACTGTTGACGACTCAGGAGTCGTTTGCTCAGCTGTAGTAGTCTCTGTTGTAACCACTGTGCTCTTTGGTACCTTAATAATCAGACCCTCACGAATATCTGCTTCAGAACTGAAACCATTCAGTGCAAGAAGACTCTTTACTGTAGTGCCAAATTTTTGAGCTATAGATGAGGCGCTCTGACCGCTATGTACGACGTGATAGTTGTAAGAATCAGTAGCCACGCTATTCATAGCATTCTTATGCCCCTCAATCTGCTCTTTGTTGCTCTGTTCTGTTACGGTGCCTATTTCACTGCGACGAATAGAGATGTTTGCCCCTACAGGAAGATTTGCAGGGTCAATATGGCTATTATCTGCAATAAGCGTTGCTACCGATACTCCATAGACTTTTGCTATTGAGTACATTGTATCGCCTTTGCGGACAATATAGTTTCTAAAGAGCTTTTTGTTGCGCTTTGCACTCTTTTTGCTCGCCTTCTCACTGCTGTTCTTAAGTGGAATCTTGATGTTCTGACCAGCCTTTAGTCCATCGTTAAGCGCTGGATTTGCGGCTGTTAGTTGGTCGATTGTAACATCATATCGCTTTGAGAGAGAGTATAGTGTATCACCCTTAACTACAGTGTAGACAGTGTACTTAACCCCATCTATATATACTATCTGCTCATTTTGCGCAAAGAGCGCACCGCTGCTTAGTATAAGTGCTAGCGCGGTAATGCCGATTCGTTTAATCATCTATCTATTACTCTAAAACTTTATGCTTCTGAGTTTAATCTCTGTAATAACCTTCTTTGTGTACTGAGGAAAATCACCCTTCATCATCCAGTCATAATAACTTGGATCCTCAGCAAATACCTCTGCCACAATGCGACCCTTGTACTTTCCGAATGTGAAGATCTCTTGCTGCTTCTCGTTGTAGCCAATACGACCGGCAAGGTCGGCTGTCTGATAGCGAGTAGAGTACTGAGCGAGAAACTCTACGCTATTTTCAAGGTCGCTATATCTCTCTAACTGTCCGAGTAGCACCTCGTAAGTTGCAATAGTGTCCGCCTCGGCACTATGTGCAGCCTCAAGATCCTTGTTGCAATAGAAACGATATGCGGCAACAAGTGTTCTCTCCTCCTTCTTGTGGAAGATATTCTGAACATCAATATAGCGGCGCTTGCGGAAGTCCACATCGACTTCCGCACGCAAAAACTCCTCAGCAAGCAGTGGTAGATCAAAACGATTAGAGTTAAAACCTCCAAAATCACACCCCTCCATAAATGCCTTTAGCGACTTTGCAATCTGCCTAAATGTTGGGCAGTCCTTAACATCGTCGTCTGTAATATGATGCACCTCTGTAGCCTCAGCAGGTATCGGCATCTCTGGGTTTATTCGGCGAGTTTTAATCGTCTTCTCTCCATCTGGGGTGACCTTTACCATTGATATCTCAACAATACGGTCATTTGTAGTGTCAGTGCCAGTAGTCTCTAAATCAAAGAAGATTATCGGCCTCTTTAAGTTGAGCTTCATACTATGCGCTGATTACCATTGGCATAATAAGCATCAGTGTAGATGTGCTCTGTACATCGTCGTACACAGGCTTAAATACACCAGCGCGTGATGAGTCTGCAAGCTCTACAAGCACTGTAGGGGTCTCAATGTTTGTGAGAACCTCTACAAGGAAGCCAGACTTAAAGCCAATAGAGAGTGGCTGGCCGTCATATGAACAATTCACAGTCTCGTTTGCAGAGACATAGAAGTGGGTATCCTGAGCGGTCAGTGTAAGCTTGTTGTCGGCAAGATCAAGACGGATAAGGTTAGTTGCAGAGTTTGCACAAACTGCTACACGCTTGATACTATTAAGAAGCTCAATGCGGTCAATAAGCAATTTGTTAGGGTTTGCTGCAGGGATTACAACATTGTAGTTTGGATAGTTACCCTCAATGAGTCTACAAACAAGTGTGTAGCTCTTGAGTGTAAAGATTGCATTGCTCTGGTCAAAGCTAATAGTCACATCATCATCCTCCTTGAGAAGCATTGTCTTGAGGAGGTTTGCTGGCTTCTTTGGAAGGATAAATGAAGCAGTTGCGTTGCACTCGCACTGTGCTGTGTACTTAACAAGCTTGCGAGCGTCTGTTGCTACATATGTGATACCGCTCTGCTCAATGTTGAAGTAAATACCGTTCATCATCGGCTTAAACTCATCGTCTGCAGTTGCAAAGATAGTCTTGTTAATACCGTTAATAAGGGTGTCTACATCGAGTGTAACCTCAGTTTTA
>JAFOYS010000219.1 GCA_017391435.1 Alistipes sp.
ACCTTCCAAGGCTCTGAATCTGCAAGGTACTTATTACCAATGCGAGAGAAGTTCATAGCATCCTTAAGAGCCTCGCGGAAGCGGTAGTTCTCAATATTATTCTCAAGAGAGGCCTTGATAGTAGATAGCTCAGCTATTGTCTGCTTATCGTACTCAGTAAGCTCTCCGCAAGCAGGAACAACACCGCCGTAGTACTTCTGTGTAAGCACCAGCGCGCGGTTTACGAAGTTACCAAGAACAGCCACAAGCTCATTATTGTTGCGAGCCTGATAATCCTTCCAAGTAAAATCGTTATCCTTAGTCTCAGGAGCATTTGCGCAGAGAACATAACGAAGAACATCCTCCTTACCTGGCATATCCTCAAGGTACTCGTGCGCCCAAACAGCCCAGTTGCGAGATGTTGAAATCTTGTCGCCCTCAAGGTTTAGGAACTCATTTGAAGGTACATTCTCTGGAAGAATATACTCTCCGTGAGCCTTAAGCATAGATGGGAAGACGATGCAGTGGAAGACAATGTTATCCTTACCGATAAAGTGTACAAGCTTTGTATCCTCGCTCTTCCAATACTTCTCCCAATCTGGCGTAAGTTCCTTAGTAGCAGATATATAGCCGATTGGAGCATCAAACCAAACATAGAGAACCTTACCCTCAGCACCCTCTACAGGCACAGGAATTCCCCAGTCAAGGTCACGGCTTACGGCGCGTGGCTGAAGGCCACCGTCAAGCCAGCTCTTGCACTGACCATATACATTTGTCTTCCACTCCTTATGACCCTCAAGAATCCACTCGCGAAGCATCTGCTCGTAGTCGTTCAGTGGAAGGTACCAGTGAGTAGTAGACTTCTTAACAGGAACAGAACCAGAGAGAGTTGAGTGTGGATCTACAAGCTCATCTGGAGAGAGAGTAGAACCACAAGCCTCGCACTGGTCGCCATATGCGCGCTCATTTCCGCACTTTGGACAAGTACCGGTAATGTAGCGATCAGCAAGGAACATCTTTGCCTCCTCGTCATAGTACTGCTCAGATGTCTGCTCAACGAACTTACCCTCATCGTATAGCTTACGGAAGAAATCCGAAGCGGTTACAGTGTGCATATCAGAAGATGTGCGAGAGTAGATATCAAACTCAATACCAAGACCTGCAAAGGCATTCTTAATAATCTCGTGATAACGATCTACAACCTGCTGAGGGGTAATACCCTCCTTCTTTGCCTTGATAGTAATAGGCACACCGTGCTCATCGCTACCGCAAACGTGGATTACATCTCTTCCACGAAGGCGCAGATAGCGGGTATAGATATCCGAAGGAATATATACACCTGCAAGGTGGCCGATATGCACCGGACCATTGGCATACGGCAGAGCCGAAGTTACCAAATATCTCTTAAAATCTTTTGCCATAATTTATTATACTTATATTTATATACTATTTAAGCGCCAAAGTTAGTACTTTTTTTTATATCTTTGTCCTTATAAACCATATTAAAACACTATGGATAGAGAAATTAGAGCAATACTCGCCTCCGTTGTACATCCTGAAACAGAGGAGAATCTGGTAGATGGAGGCTTTGTGGAGAGTATATCCGCTACGGAGAGTAAGATAACTGTATCTCTTCGCTTTACTAAGGCTCGTGACCCTTTTGCAGTAAAGATTAAGAGTCGCGTTGAGCAACTTATATCGGACCTATACCCAGAGAGCACAGTTACTGTCTACATAAAGCAGGGAGAGAACAGTGCTGCCAAGCGTAAGGAGCAGATAGATGATATGCAGCGCAACACAACAACATCTACAGTTGCTAAGGTTATAGCTGTTGCATCTGGTAAGGGTGGAGTAGGTAAGAGCACAGTGACATCAAATCTTGCTGCTGCACTTGCTAATGCTGGATATAAAGTAGGTGTTTTGGATGCTGACATATACGGCCCTTCTCAGTCTAAAATGTTCGGTGTAGAGGAGTATCTTCCTGATGCTGTGCAGGTTGACGGACGCGACTATATTATACCTGCCCAGGTTGGAAATATCAAAATTATTTCAATTGCAATGTTCATTCGTCCTACAGATGCACTGCTATGGAGAGGTACTATGGCAAATAGTGCTCTGCGCCAGCTGATACACCAGACACAGTGGGGTGAATTAGACTATCTGCTTATTGACCTTCCACCAGGAACAGGAGATATACATTTGTCAATAATTAGTGAACTAAAGATAGATGGAGCAGTGATAGTCTCTACTCCTCAGCAAGTTGCTGTGGCTGATGTTGTTAGGGGTGTTGAGATGTTCCGCAATCCAAATGTTAACATACCTGTTCTTGGAGTTATTGAGAATATGGCGTGGTTTACACCTGCCGAACTACCAAACAACCGCTACTATATCTTTGGTAATGGCGGAGCTGCCCGTTATGCAGAGGCTGCGGGTGTAGAGTTACTTGGCCAAATACCTATTATTCAGGCAATTATGGAGGGTAGTGACAATGGAACACCGGCTGTAAATACCACTGCTGAGGTAGAGAAATATTATAGACAAGCAGCTGAAAAAGTTGTTGAAAAGCTGATGAAAGATTGTTAATTAACTGTAAGTAACGGTTG
>JAFOYS010000220.1 GCA_017391435.1 Alistipes sp.
TCGTGGCTGAATTGGCAACTCTTAAGACAAAGCTTCAGGATGTGCGCATCGCTGCTACGGCTGATAGCGCTGCTGAGGGTCTGCTTGTCGTTCTTGAGGGCTGGGCAGAGAAGAGCAACGCCGAGAGGGTTGACGCACTGCTTGATGCTTCGCCAAATACGGTATATATTAAGAGCAATCCGACTCCAGAGGATGATACACCTGTGAAGCTGAAGAACAATTGGTATGCGCGTATCTTTGAGCTTGTGGGAAATATGTACGCACTGCCAAAGTATGGTACTGTAGACCTTACTCCGTTCTTTGCACCGTTCTATATGCTATTCTTTGCAATCTGTCTTTGCGATGCTGGCTATGGAGCAGTAATCCTTGCAGCGGGTATCGGCCTGCTACTTAAGGGTGGGGTAAAGATGCGCCAGGCTGCGCTCTTCTCTACTATTTGTGGTTTGGCAAGTGTGGCATTTGGTTTTGCTGCTAACTCGTTCTTTGGAATGACAATCTCTGATGCTCCTCTGTTTGAGGACTTTAAGTTCTTGGATTTCCAGAATCAGTTCTTCTATGCGTCGCTTGGTATTGGTATCTTCCAGATTCTCTTTGGTATGGCTATCAATATCGTTATGACAACTGTTACCTACGGATTTAAGAATGCTCTGGGCTCGTTAGGCTGGTTCCTGCTTATCTTCAGCTCTTGCGCTGCAGGTGTTGCGGGTATGGTTGGTGCAGAGTGGTACGGCTTTACATCTGTAGCATATCTTGCTACTGTGGCTGTGGCACTTGTGCTGATGCTGTTGCTCAACAAACCAAGCTTCAATATCTTCGCAAACTTTGGCGTTGGTCTTTGGGATACCTATAATAATATTACAGGACTTCTTTCAGACCTTCTCTCGTACATCCGTCTGTTTGCTATCGGTCTTTCGGGTGGTGTGCTTGCGTTGGTATTCAATAGCCTTGCTATGGGTCTTACAGGCCTTGATGCAGGTATTGAGAGCTTTACTGTTGGAACAGTGTTCCAGATTATCGGAGCCTCAGCAATTCTGCTTGTGGGTCACGGTATCAACCTCTTTATGTCCACAATTTCGTCGTTTGTTCACCCTATGCGACTTACTTTTGTGGAGTTCTTTAAGAATGCAGGCTTTGAGATGGGCACACGCGCCTTTGAGCCTTTAAAAAATGAGTAATACAAATAATAACAATAATTAAAACTTAAAAAATTACAATTATGGCAAATTCAGCAATTATTATGGCCTATGTAGGCGTTGCGCTTATGGTAGGTTTGGCAGGTATCGCATCTGCAATTGGTACTGCAATCTGTGGTCAGGCTGCAGTAGGAGCAATGAAGAAGAACGGTGGCGCTTTTGGTAGCTATATGGTGCTTTCAGCGCTTCCAGGTTCACAGGGTCTTTATGGTTTCGTTTGTTTCTTTATGGTGACAAACCTCTATCCACTCGTAGGCCCTGCAATCACTCCTGCTCAGGGTGCAGCTGTTCTTGGTATCGGTCTGCTCGTAGGTATGGTAAACCTTCTTGCTGCTATCTACCAGGGCAAGGTTTGTGCTAACGGTATTGCAGCTATCGGTAACGGTCACGATGTAATGGGTAAGACCCTTATCCTTGCAGCGTTCCCAGAGCTTTACGCTATCCTTACTGTTGCAGCAACATTCCTTATCGCTTCTGTAGCTACTACCTGGGGTGCTCCTGAGGTTGCAGAGGCAGTTGCAGAGGTTGCAACTGAGGCTCAGGCTGCAATGTAGTCTGTTGTAGTAAGTGTTTAAACAAGGTGCAGTGGCAAGCGGTCACTGCACCTTGTTTTTGATAGATGTATATCTTGTTTTTTACATTATTATTCGCTAATTTTGCACAAACTTATACCTAAAACCTAAACAATATGATCAAAATTACAAAAAGGCGAATAATTAATTATATTCCGCCAAAAGTAGAGATATCCTACTGCGTTTGCGAGGCAGGGTTCTCGGTCTCTAATGACAACCTCAAGGAGGAGAACTGGGGTTGGGATGATTAATCAATGTTAAATCAAGAAAAAAGAAAAGATGAAAAAGTTATCAATCATTGTTGGTTTGGCATTGGCAATGCTAACCGCAGCTTGTTCAAAGGAGAACACTACAGATGTTACTCCGTCACTCAAAACTGTTATTGGCGTAGGTATCGAGTCGCCAGATAGCCGTACTTATCTCGGAGAGCAGAGCGCCGAGGGAACATACCCTGTTCTTTGGAGCGAGGGTGATAAGGTTGCAATCAATGGCGTTGCTGTTGCTGTTGATTCAAAGTATGTTGGTACAAACTACTTCAAGGCTGAGGCAGATGTTGCTGCTGAGTATTGTTTGGCATACCCTGCAGAGCTTGTTGAGGGTGATATGCTGACAATCTCTGAGGTTCAGAAGTTCGTTGAGGGCTCATTTGCTGTTGGCTCAGGTGTGCTTGTTGGTTACTCTACAACAGCGGATGTTAAGATGAAGAACCTCTATGGTTATCTTAAGTTTACTGTTGCCGGCGCAGAGAATGTAGACCGCGTGACTGTAGTCTCAACAGGTGGCGAATCTATCTCTGGTACATTCCGTATTGACTATAAGGGCGCTACTATCGATGCCCTTGCTGGTAAGGATATTATCCGCGTAACAGATGTTACTGCCACCAACGGTGTTGCGACAGTTGTTGTAGCTGTTCCTGCAGCTGAGTACTCTCAGGGCTTTACCGTAAAGATTCAGGACAAGAACAATGGCGTTATGACCAAGAGCCTTAAGGGTGCTGGTGCGACAGTTGCTGCAGGTGTAATCTACACTATGCCACAGCTTAACTATGCGGCTACTGCAACAGAGAGCCTTATTATGACTGCTGCAGATTTTGTAGACTTTGTGACTTCAGTAAATGGCGGTCAGGCGTATGATAAGTGGGTAAATGCAGATGGTGAGGTAAAACTCGGTGCTGATATCGACTTTACAGGTGTTACACTTCCACAGCTTGCTACTTTTGGCGGTAAGTTGAACGGTCAGGGCTTTGCGCTGAAGAATTTGGATCTTACTCTTCCAATCATTGGCGAGCTTGTACTTGGTGGTGTGCTGAAGAACCTTGTTATTGATCAGAGCTGTACATTTACACCAGACCTGTCTACAGATAGTAATCATATCGGTATTATAGTAGGTATTGGTCGTGGTCTTGTTGACGGTTGTGTAAATAACTGCGATGTAACTATTACAGGCAGCGTAACTAATGATTCAAAGCGTTTTGCTCCGATTGTTGCTTCGGCTTACTCTCGTATTAGAAATTGCGTTAACAATGGAGACTTTATCTGTGATTTCACTGTAGTAAATGAAGCTATCTATGTAGGCGGTATTGCTGGTTACTACAACCCAGAGTCAGGTAAGGGTCAGGGCGAGGAGTTTATCAAGGACTGTGTTAACAATGGAACTATCAAGGTTCACTGTGCAGACGAGCCTTCAAAGAGCTATGTCGGTGGTATTATCGGCTCTACAGCACTTACAACCCAGTATACGACGGTTGATGGAAAGAATGTAGCAAAGAGTGTAAGTAGCGAGGGTACTATTATTCGTTGCTATAACAATGGCGAGGTAGGCTACTCTTTTGAGAAGCTCGGTGCTGGTACATATGCAAATGTTGGTGGTGTTGTTGGTTACTGCCAGGCAGTAATTCGCGACTGCGAGAATACAGGTAAGGTATCTTATGTTATCCCTGTTTTGACAGATTCATCTGCTACTCGTCCTGCTGTTGGTGGTGTTGTAGCTTCAACACTCCACTCTGTATATAACTCAATCAACCGTGGTGAGGTATATGTTGAGGGTACTTGGTCCTCTGCTGGTACTAAGGGTGCGCAGGGAACAGGTGGTCAGGTGCAGCCTAACTTTGGTGGTGTTGCTGGCTCTGTAGGTCACTATAGCATTGTAGGTAGCAATGTTATTGATAACTGCGTGAACTACGGTACGCTTACCTTCAAACCAGCTATTCTTCCTACTGCAGGTACTCAGAACTACTTTGGTGGCGTTGTTGGTTGGTCTTCTGTAAATGTTACAAACTGCTACAACTATGGAGATATGACCGTGAACTCTGGTGGCCTTTATGCATACTGTGGTGGTGTTGTTGGTTATACTCTTGGTAGCTGCTTTACAAATAACTGTGCAAACTATGGTGATATCTCTCTTACACACGATGTTACAGAGTCAACTAAGGCAGCTGTAATGAGTGGCGAGGATAATGTTAGAACATTCTTTGCGGGTGTAAGTGCATATGCTTTAGGCTCTGTAAGCAACTGTCATAACTATGGTAATGGTACTATTAGCACAAACACTCGTAATGCATACTGCGGTAGTGTTGTCGGTTATGCAAATGGCTCTTCACCTATTTCAAACTGCTCTAATAGCGGTGCGTTTACATATGAGATAAACAATATTGCAAATGTTCTCTCTGACTACACAGGCTCTGCTCCTTATCACTATATCGGTGGTGTTATCGGTAAGGGTGATACCAATATTGATAATATAGTAAACGAGCAGACAGGTAGCCTTACTGTTACAACAAATGTTGCTGGAGACTTTGGTGGCGTTGTTGGTTATACTGCTGGAAATAATATCAAGCTTGAGAATAGGGCTCCTATTACTATTGACTTTACAA
>JAFOYS010000221.1 GCA_017391435.1 Alistipes sp.
ACTGTTGAGGCGGCAATATCTGTCGGCGTGGGAATTATCCTCTACCTGCTTGCCAGCCGCTCGGCAACATTCCTTATCGCAGCAAAGCAGGTTAAGGGTAGTGGTAGCAACAGTTTTCTTACAATGCTTATCGGCAGCCTATTTATGGGTGTGGCTACAGCTAAGACATACAAAACAGTCACAACATATAGCGACGGAAGCACAAAGACCGAGACAGACAACTCTCAAACTTGGTTCTCCCTTATCTTCGGCCTTATTGTGATGATTCTCCTATCGTTTTTGCTTGCCATTATTGCAGTGATAAACTACCTGCGTAACTATATTTTGTATATCTAACAACCACTTGTCTGGCATAAACATTGATAGTGTTCTGGTGTAAACAAAAACATCAGAACAATGAAAAGATTTTTACTTTCGGTGTCAATTGTGACACTCACTCTATGCACATTTATCGGCTGTTCAGAGCAGAAACAGTGGAACAGAGAGCAGCGTCAGGCCCTGCGTCAGATGCTCAGAGAGTATCGCCAGATGGTATACCTCAACAACCTTACAGATGCTGAGTATATGCTCTTTGCAGATCAAGTTGCGGCAGATATAGAGCAGGACTACCCTCTATATACCACCTTTGTTGAGCTTCCGGCCGTAAACGACACTGTTCAGGTCTATGTTGTAACCACCATTGTCGACCAGCTCAATACCGACGCCCGTAATATGCGCCACCTATTCCCCTACAACTCGCTTGTAGCAAACAACATCCTACCGAGCGGCCTTGATAGAGTTCAGCAGAACGCCTTCTACCGCTGTTTAGCTCAAAGAGTCAACAACACCTTCCCTACTGTTGACAGCTTTGTAAACGCTGTTATCAGCGACACAACATCTATGTCCACAATTACGACCCTTGAGCAGCAGTGTGCCAATGATCTTTTTGGCTGGCAAGTAGATATTGTTGAAATTGTAGAGACCAACTAACACTAAAATAGCCCACTTTACGGTGGGCTATCTCTTTTATTACTATGACCAAGCGTCGTATGCGCCAGTGTCGTCCGGCAAATCCTCCTCGTCAATCATATCGGGAATAAAGTCTCCCTCGCCAACCTTAATGGCAATAATTGCAAGTGGAATCTCGACACCATCTGCAGTAGCCTCGTCAATAAGATGTGCTGCTGGATATTTACTATAGCTCATAACCTCCTCAATAGTCTCACTATCAAGAAGATCCATAACACCCTCTGAGCAGATAAGTATCACATCGTCCTGCTTTAGTGGCTCCTCAACAGTCCAGACATCCATACCAGGCTCCTCCTCGTTATATCCAAGCGGATATGTCGCATCCGAGAGGGGCATAAGTGTAAAATCTCGGAAGAGGAATACCGCTCCACCACCAGCATTGAAGGTCAGCAGACTATCCTCCACTCCGTATGCTCCGCACATACTCACACCAGCGTGCTCATTCTCCTTTAGGTGAGGATAGAGGCCGTTAAACTCCCTGTGTAGGTATGTCAGTTGCTGATACATACTCTCTGCATCGGCAGCAATATCTCCCATTGTAAAGCTGTCACGAATATGCTCAAGGGCCGCCTCTGTTGTACTCTGTCCCTTATGCGCTCCATCGCCATTACCTACGGCAAAGTAGAAGTGCTCGCCACTATCAAAGTCAAAGACAAAGTCTTTGCTGCCATTATTTATCACATTTCCCGCAACTGTCAGCGTAGCATTATGCACGCTTGCGGCCTGTATCGTAAGTTTCATAGTTGTAGGGGTTAGAAAGAGTGAAAATATACCTTTACCTCATCCCATCTCTGTTCAGCAAGAGCCTGCTTAGAGATTAGGAAGCATATCATACCGCAGTCATAGAGGCGCAGACCCCACTCGTCGCTCTCGTCTATCTGCAGTAGGCAGACATCGTCTGGATATTGCTCTGCAATCTCATCATAGTATGGGCGACCGAGGAGTTTAAACGAGTCATAGCCACCCTCTACAGTGCTAAACTCTATCTTCTCTGCCTCAAGAAACGCTGGCTCGTCATCATCGTCTACAATAGCAAAGGTCTCAAGATTTTCACAAGTAGGGCTATAGATAACCTTAAAACAGCTCTCGCTCCACTCTCCAAGTCCATTATGCTCCTCGCCCGAGATACCCTCGAGCGGTGCTACATACTCCGCCATATCGGCAAAAAAGTAGAGCATACCCTTATGTGGCAGCTGATTCTCAGTATCATACTGAGCAATATCCTCAAGGCGGATTTGGCAGATAAAGAGCAGTGGCTCGCCATCTGAAGCACAAGGGTAGTCGACATCTAACGGCAGATCTGGTGCACCCCACCACTTACTCTGAGCCTCAAGAGTCTCTGCTGAACTCTGAAATTTTAAACCGATAGCCATAGTTGTAATGTTTTAGTTCTACTCTACAAATATATACAATCTACTCCAATTCTGCAACAGTCTCAACATCCGCCACCTGAGCCCCAACAAAGGTTATAAGCTGAGCGGGGTTAATCTTTAGCTGCAGACCTCTAACACCTGCGCTAATATAGATATAGTCAAAAGTTGTTGCCGTAGAGTCTACAAATGTGACAAAACGCCTCTTCATACCTATCGGAGAGCATCCCCCACGAATATATCCTGTCGTTTGCAGTAGATCCTTCATAGGTATCATCTCAGCATACTTATTTCCCGAGACCTTTGCCGCAGCCTTAAGATCTACCTCACGATCTCCCTGCACAACACAGACAAAGTGACCCGTTCTATCGCCACGCAGCACAAGGGTCTTGTATACCCGCTCTATAGGCTCGCCAAGACTCTGGGCAACGTGCGTTGCAGCAAGGTTGCTCTCGTCAACCTCATAGGGTACTAACTCGTAGGCAATCTTTGCCCTATCAAGCAGTCGGGCAGCGTTAGTCTTCTCTATCTTTTTTGCCATATTTCCAATTTAAAAGAGGCAGCAAGAATGATATTACCGAGGCGGCAATCCAAAATATCGTTGCCCCCGTAAAGTCATACACTCGGCTACCATCCTCAACTATTGTTACACCTCTGTCAATAAGCCATCCGCTGATAACATCCTGCAGTCCGGCGGCGATATATGATGCCACACCCACAATACCGAGCGCCGCACCTGTAGCCCTACGCGGAACAATATCTACGGCCATAAGTCCACCCAAGAAACATATCAGCACACCCATAGCCACTCCAAAGAGGGACATTGCCAGAACATTGACCCACAGCGCATTACCACCAAAGACAAAGAGCACAAGGGCCACGCTGTTCATAATACCGAAAATCAGTGCCGGCACCCTTCTGTCGCCCTTAAAGAGACTATCCGAAAACCATCCTGACAACACTGTACCGAATATACCGAGTAGCGCATTGATCGAAACTATCCAGACGGCCGTCTTGCTATCAAAACCCTTGACCTCCTCAAGGAAGAGTATTCCCCAGCCGTTTATTGCATAGCGACTGATATACATAAACGCACTTGCGCCAGCAAGCACCCACACGGCAGGAGTCCGCAGCACCTGACGCTGTATCTGGCTCGTTGTAAGAGTACTATCCTGCGTCTTCTCGTGAGCAATAGTCTCAATAGCAGGCAGACCCTTTGCCTGCGGATGGTCGTGGAGCAAAAATAGCACAAGTATAACACCAAGAGCCCCCGCCACAGCCGAGCCAACAAAGCCCCACTGCCACCCTGCAGCAAGCACTACATTACCCACAAAGAGGAACGAGAAGAACTCACCCAAGTTATGGCTCGCCGAGAAGATGCCGTAGAATGTACCTCGGCGGCTAAGCGGAAACCACCTTGAAAGGGATATAATAGCCGGTGGCGAGCCCATACTCTGCGCCCAACCATTTATAGCCCACAGCACAATAAAAATTCCGAAGATAACAGCCGTAGGCACAACGCTATCTACAAAACCCAGCATACCCATTATAAAGTTTACAGCAAGCGAGAGAGTAAGTCCCGTAGCCATAAATCGCTTTATATTGCAGTAGTCACAGACAAAGCCGTTGACAGCCTTGCCTATAGCATAGGCAAAGAGCAACGCTGAGCCAATTACGCCAAGCTCCGCAGCATCTAAAAAGCCGGAGTCGATAATCGGCTTTTTCATTACATTGAGGCTCGTGCGACAGACATAGTAGAGGCTATAGCCCACCGTCGCTGCCACAAATGACTCAAAGGCGAGTCTTCGGTATCGCTTGTCACCCTTAGCCGTACCCACATCGTCACTCAGCGGCGCGGGCTTACTTATAGAGTAGAAGTTCGCTATTTTTGATAGTAATCCCATACTTACCAATTCTATTACGGCAGTGTGTGTCGTCCCTTGCTCTGAAGATAGTCAAGCAGCAGCTGAGGACGATCAGTCTGAATCATCGTTACGCCATACTTGAGCAGTTTGCCGTATATTTTATGCTCATTTCCGTTCAGCGCATTGTCATCTGCAAAGCTATGCTCCTTGCCTCCACACAGAGAGTCCCAGAGTGTATTTACCCACAGTTTTGCACCGCTATCTATAACGCGATTGAAGATTTTGCGCTCCCCCTTCAGCGTGCCATCCCAGCAAATCTCATAGGCAATCGTTGGCACATCTGATGACAGATAGCTCTCAAAGAGTGGGCTGTGTCGCTCCCAATTCTTTGCGCGGTAGTTGATAATCGGCATATAGAGCATATTCTGACTGTGCTTTGCAAAATGTTTGGCAACAGTTGTAGGCTTTTTGCTACTCT
>JAFOYS010000222.1 GCA_017391435.1 Alistipes sp.
CAATCTTTACTGCGCTAACACCCATATCATCAAAGACTGCAACAGCCTGACTCTCAATCATCTCTGGCGCAAGTGGAGTGATTGCACTCACTCCCAAAGTATTCTGCGCCGTTACGGCTGTAATTGTCGAAGCAGCAAAACCTCGCAGCGCCGAAATAGCCTTTATATCTGCCTGTATTCCCGCTCCACCGCTACTATCCGACCCCGCTATAGTCATCACCACAGGTGGTGTCAGTTGCTCGGTCCACATTGCCCCAAGCATCGCCGCTCCGCCAAAGCCTAAATCTTTTACTATCTGCAACTTATCCGCCGAAATACCTCCAAGAGCATAGACCCTACTATCTATCACTCCTCGGTCACGAAGACTCTCAAGTTCTGCGATTGTAAAGGCGGCACGGTAACCCTCTTTAGAGATGCTATCAAAGATTGGCGAAAGAAGAACATAGTCACACTCATCCTTATAGCGCAAAACCTCCGCTACCGTATGGCAAGAGCGGCTAACTGTACCGC
The DNA here is from genome assembly GCA_017391435.1 of Alistipes sp. Lineage (GTDB taxonomy): Bacteria > Bacteroidota > Bacteroidia > Bacteroidales > Rikenellaceae > Alistipes. Next base: position 511 of record JAFOYS010000222.1, read on the forward strand.
AAAAATCTCTTGGCACATCACTATTTCGGCTATTGAGATGAACTCCTCTAAGTGAATACTTTACTGCTAGTTCAAAGTGGTCGTGAAGCACTATTCTATCTCTATACTTCACAAGCGCAACTACCAGATGCTCAAGCTCTTCAGCAGTAGCATTTGGCTTGCGGATATGGAGAACATCTACCCCATTTTCTAATCGGTCTATAATCTGACGAATCTCCTCAACATAGAACTCTGGGCGGGTAATTGCTATAAGACTCATAACTCAAAAATCTCACTATTCATTGTTCTCAAATCTACTCTCCACAATCTATTGCACAGTGTTGCACCATAGCCACAGATAATCTTCAGACACTCCGACACCTCTACTGCCGCCACAACCCCTGCCGTAGGGCCAATAATACCCTTTTCTACTCGTTCTGTAGGTTCAAAAATATCGGCATAACGGTATCTACTCTCTGAGTTGAACAGAGAGACCTGGCCCACAAAACCCTCAACAGCTCCGTGGATAAAAGGCTTAGACTGCTCAGCACAAATCGCATCTACAACGACTCTTGTCTGGTAATTGTCGCACCCGTCAATAACAATATCGTAATCGGATATTATCTCTGCCCCATTCTCAGCAGTAAGAAATTGAGGGTGCTCAACAACCTCTACGCTGCTATTCATTGCTCGCAATCTACTGCCTGCGGCAAGCGTCTTTTGCACTCCAAGGTCCTGCTCTGTGTATATAATCTGGCGCTGTAGGTTAGTCATACTCACTCTATCTCCATCTACCACGCCGATCTTTGCTACACCAGCAGCAACAAGGTATTGTGCCACAAGTGCACCTAGTCCACCAACACCAACAACAAGCACCCTTGCCTGGGCAATACGCTGCTGACCCGCAGCACCAATCTCCTGAAGGGCTATCTGCCTTGTATATCTCTCCATAAGTCAAACGATCTATCCCAATCTTTCCAGACAACCTCACGACCTAAACCTCTCAAAGCCGCTGCCACTTGCATCGGGGTACGACTATCGCTTACCGAGAACTGCTCAAGCGACTGAGGATAGGTTGCATAGCCACCCGGATCGGTCTTACTACCAGCGCTAAAGGTCGTAACGCCAAGTGTTGACATATTGTCTCTAAACTCCGCCTGCTCGCGCGTAGAGTATGATATATCTATGTCGTGGTCAAAGATTCTAAAGGCAAAAGTGAGCTGCGCCAGCTCCCTGTCACTCATCACCACATTTGGTTGAAAACCACCATTCTCGGCAGGGCGCAGTCGCGGGAAGTTTACCGAGTAGCGAGTCCTCCAATATCTACGCTCAAGGTATTTGATATGCTGAGCGAGCATAGTCACATCTGTTCGCCAATCCTCAAGACCGATAAGCACACCCATACCTATAGAGTGGACTGCCGCCTGACCCATACGGTCTGGAGCGTTGACTCTCCAATCAAAATTGGCCTTCATACCGCGCGGATGGTAGATATTGTATCTGCTACGATTGTATGTCTCCTGAAAGCATATCACGCCATTGAGTCCAACCTGCTTTAGAGAGCTATAATCTTCACTTGCAAGGGGCATAACCTCTATCTTCACATTATCAAAGTAGCGCTTTACAATCTCTATCGCCTCCCTTAGATACTCCACACCGGCACGATATGGATTCTCACCAGTCACAAGCAGTATATTCTCAAACGGTGCTAAAGCCTTTATTGCTCGGCACTCGGCATCTATCTGCTCTGGAGTAAGGATTGTTCGTGGAATATGATTCTCCGCGTGAAATCCGCAGTAGAGGCAGGAGTTTATACAGGAATTAGTAAGGTAGAGCGGTATAAAGAGGCTCATAGTCTTACCAAATCGGGCATAAGTGAGTCGCTGGCTAAGTTGAGCCATAGCCTCAAGATAGCCACTTGCTGCAGGAGAGACAAGAGCCATAAACTCCTCTATGCCACACTGTTCCGCGCTCAGCGCACGAACAACATCTGCCTCGGTTTTGCTATATATTCTCTCTGTGGTCTGTTCCCAAGAGAGGCTATTTAAAAGGTCTGAAAACATCATTTTTTCAATTCGTGAGACAATCTTATTGCACAGAAATTTGGACCACACATAGTACAAAACTCACCCTCAGCGCGACCACTCTGCTCAAAATAGTCAAAAGCTCTCTCGGGGTCAAGTGAGAGGTTAAACTGATCTCTCCAGCGGAAATCAAAGCGGGCCTTGCTCAGCGCATTATCCCTGATAACCGCCCCAGGGTGCTGCTTGGCAATATCGGCAGCGTGTGCAGCAATCTTATAGGTCACAATACCGGTACGCACATCCTC
>JAFOYS010000223.1 GCA_017391435.1 Alistipes sp.
AGTACTCTGATAGCTCTCTATTCTGGATTACTAACCGCGTAGCACAGTTTGCATATCTCAGATATGATGTTATCGGCAAGAAGGTGCGCGAGAGTGTAGATGCTTGGGAGAATGCAATGCTTGAGAAGGTAAAGCAGATTGATGTCGCTATCGGCAACACTCCAAAGGCAAAGAAGCAGGCTAAGATTGCCACAGAGTTTACTCTTGAGGGGGCACAGCTACTCTTTGACACTTGGTCAAAACTTGACAAGTACCTAATGGTCAAGTATATTGACGGAAATGTCAAGGGCGAGGATAACAACGGATTTATTGACAACGGCAATGGCAAGGATATCCCAGGTAAGATTGAGCAGCCAGGATATAGCGAGAAGTGGAAGAGAGCTGTTGCTGCTGACAATGGCAGAATCCTTGAGGTAGTCAAGTAGTGACTATCTATAACGACAAAAAAGAGTAGCGATGCTACTCTTTTTTTGTTACAAACTTATTACTTCAGCTTGTCGCGTAGGTAGAAGTGATATACAAGTGTTCCTACGAAGTTTGTACAGAGAATAAGTAGTGCAACCAAAATCTTAACTACCAAATCTGTTGCAGGCTTCTTTGTAAAAAGATCATAAACACAGTACAAGCCCCAGCATAAAAATACCAGACCAATTAACAATTTAATCATAGTTGTAAAAGTTTTTGAGTGTTATAAATTAGTCGTTTTTGTAAAAGTCTCTTCACTATATACCACATCGCTAAGGAACAATCCCTGCGCAGGGGCGCCAGCACTTGATAATCGCAAATCTTTAGCCTCAACAATCTTGCAGAACTCGTCTACAGTATATCTTCCGCGACCCACATCCACAAGCGTGCCGACAATAGAGCGTACCATATTGCGGAGAAAACGGTCTGCACGAATAGTAAAGCGCAAAACGCCATCTTCCTCAACACTCCAGCGCGCATCTATAATACGACAAATATTTGTTTTATTGTTAGAATTGAGCTTGGCAAAGGATGTAAAATCGCTATAGTTCAACAACTTAGATGCTGCCTGATTCATCGCATCAACATCAAGAGGAACATAATACAACCAAGCTGAATGGCGACGAAACGGATTCTTATGGTGGCTGATAAAATATGTATACTCTCGCTCCATTGCCGCAAAACGGGCGTGAGCCGTATCTGCAACTTGTGTTATAGAGAAGATGCCAATATCTTTAGGAAGCATCATATTTAGCTTATATAGCAACTGTGTGATATTAACCTGTACATCTGTATCAAAGTGAGCAACATAGTACGAGGCGTTCACACCTGTATCAGTACGCCCTGCACCAACAATCTCTGTTGGTGTACGGAGCAATTTTGTCAGTGCCTGCTCTATGGTCTGTTGCACTGTAGGCATCTGAGGTTGCCTCTGCCAACCGCAATATGCGGCACCATCGTATCTTAATTCTACAAAATATCGCATACACAAAGATAGTAAAAATTTGCAATATGACAAACTTTAACTATCTTTGTTAACGATAAACATTAAAACTCTAACAACATTATGCCCATTATCGTAAATTTGGATGTAATATTAGCAAGGAGAAAGATGACTCTATCAGAGCTATCTGAAAGGGTAGGAATCTCTATTGTCAACCTATCAATACTAAAAACAGGAAAAGCAAAGGCTGTAAGATTCTCTACCTTAGAGTCAATCTGCGAGGTGTTAGACTGTCAGCCAGGGGATATTATTGAGCATCGCAAAGGAGGTATATAATGAAACGAATACTTTTAATAATCTTTACAACCATCTGTTTATCTACTGTTTATGCCGAAAACAGAGATATAAACATTGCTCTACTTGCAGACCTTCATATCACTCCAGGCAATAACAACGACAAGATTATGCGTGAGATAGTTGATGATATCAACAGCGCAAAGTACGACCTTGTTATCGTCGCGGGAGATTTAACCAATATGGGAACTTTTGATGAGTTAAAGTGCGCCTACGACCATCTAAAGCGGATAAAACATCGTAAGTTGATTACACACGGCAACCACGAGACAACTTGGAGTCCAAGTGCGGGCAAAGATTTTGAAAAACTCTGGGGACATAACGGCTGTAGAACGGCTCGTGTTCTTGACTATCTGTTTGTAGCCTTTCCTGCGGGGCCTTTTATCAAGATGGCCGACGGAACGGCACAAGATGGAGCGCGACTACAGTGGGTTGAGAGTAGGCTCAAAAAGGGTAAAGCCGGCAAGATAATATCTGTATGTCACTACCCACTTAACGCAGACTTGACAAACCGTGAACAGGTAGTTGAGTTGATGAAGAGATATGGCGTAAGTGCTTCACTATGTGGACACTATCATAAACCTCAGTTAATGAACTTTGACTCGCTACCTGGCATTGTTGGGCGTAGTCTTATGCTCAAAACAGCAGCAGGGTCAAACTATGGATACAGCAAACTGACAATAAGTGGAGACTCTATCCACATTGCCGAGAAGTTAATCGGCAAGGATGCAGTGCACTGTTACTCCATTCGCCAAGTTTGTGATAGTACAATAAACTCTATAGCCCCCTCGCCAACTACAGAACCGATAGATTTAAACAACTTTGAGGCTCAGTGTGTTGTGACAGACAATGCTGCAATATATACAGCTGCACAGGTGGTTGATGGTGTGCTATACTACGCAAACTCCGCTGGCCAGGTAAAGGCATATGATACTAACAGTGAGCAGTTTATATGGATAAGAAAGTTTAGGGACCCTATATACTCAACACCTATTATCACAGACGACAAAGTGATTGTTCCGACCCTTTCTGAGGGTATTGTAGCACTCAGTCGTAAATGTGGCAAGAGAATATGGTGCAATAGAGACGGTGATAGATTTATAGGCAACGGAACAGTTGACAACGGCCATATATACATCGGAGCACAAGGAAAAATGTTCAAGATAGATTGTAATAGCGGTCGTACGGTGTGGTGTTACGCCTTTGGAGAGGCCCATC
>JAFOYS010000224.1 GCA_017391435.1 Alistipes sp.
AATCTCGTCGCGCAGCTATCTATTCGCTACCTGCTTTTTGGAGTAGCTGCTGACGGTGTAACGGTTTATCGTTCTGCTAGTTGCTGTTATAGACGATTGGTCGTCGTTGTGTCGGAAAAGGTTGTGCCAGAAGGTCAACTTTTAGAGATTGCATCTGAGAAGGCGAGGTATAACTACCTCCTTGTTATGCCCCCTTATGGAGGAGTTTTACCTCACTCTTTAGGCGTTATTGCTGATAGGGTGGCAGAGTATTCAGCTACTTGTGTAGATGTGGTAGAGATTGATAGCTCTGTTGCGCTCTACAGTCGTGCTGCGTGGCAGAATCGTAGAGACTCTGCTGCCCGACTTTCAAAGATTCGTATCTCTGAGCCGATAGTGTTAGAGGGCTTTGATGTGGATAGAAATTTAGAGCTTATAGAACGGTCGCAGTATAATTTTTGGGATTTTTTGTCGTTAAATATTATGAGATACAGAAATAAATTACTATCTTTGAGAAAACCTTAACACTATGATATCAGACGATATAAGAGCCTATCTACTTTCAGAGGCTTTCAATGCAGCGGTAAGAGCTGGTTGGGAGATTATGGAGGTCTATAAAAATAGAGATAACTACCACATCTCAGTAAAGAGTGACAGTACCCCCGTAACTCTTGCAGATAGGGTTGCTCACGAGAAAATCAAGCAGAGTCTTGGCAGAACCCGTATTCCGATTCTATCGGAGGAGGGACGACAGATGCTTTATGATGAGAGACGAAACTGGGAACTCTTCTGGTTAGTTGATCCTCTGGATGGAACGGTTGAGTTTATTAAGGGAAATAACGAGTTTACGGTAAACATTGCCCTTATGGCAGATAGGCAGTGTGTCTGTGCGGTTGTCTATGTCCCTTATCTTAAAAAGGCATATGTTGCAAGTAGGGGTGTTGGCTCCTATCTGCTTACTGATATTGCTCCAGAGGCTGAGGCAAACTACTCATATGAGGATATATGCCGGCAGATGTGCAGGCTTCCGTTAGCAGAGAAGAACCGTAGCGGTTTTCGTATTGCCGTCTCGCGTTCGCATCAGACAGTGGAGACAGAGCAGTATATAGATGCTATGAGGCACACTTATGGTGATGTAGAGGTTGTTGAGCAGGGTAGTTCATACAAGTTTTGTATGCTTGCCGAGGGCGAGATAGACTACTATCCCCGCACTACGCACACATACGAGTGGGATACGGCAGCAGCGGAGCTGATTCTCTCGGAGGCGGGCGGTTATACTCGCTCACTGCCAGATAGAGTGCCTCTGCAGTACAATAAGGAGGATCTGCACAACCCGTGGTTTGAGTGCGGAAGGTAGTTTTGTTGATATTAGGTGTATGAAAAGATTTCTTGTAGTTGTTGTAGCCTTGTTTACTCTAACTACAACAGCTTCTGCGCAGAGATATCTTGCACCGCGCAGTGTCGGAGCTTTAGAGGCAGAGCTTGGCGTGGGCCTTGCTACAGCGGCAACAGATATTAGCGCGTTTGGAAAGATGCGCCAGGGTGTTGAGGTGTGGGCAGAGGCAAGGTATAACTTTGGCAAAACACCCGTAGATCTGGGTGTCCATTTTGGCCTCTGTTCGTTTAGCCGTGTACATCGTCAGGGAAATTTTGTGAGTAGTCATAGCTTTGATAGCCAGACTCTTATGGCAGTTGCTGGCTATAACTTTTTTCAGGGTCGGATAGTCTCTATCTACCTCGGTGCCGGAGCGGGTATGGCTTGGAATAATATCAATGCAGATGGCACAAAGAACGGTTTTAACGCCTGCGTAATGCCTCGTATCGGCGTTGAGTTGGCAAACCATCTGCGAATAACCGCCGCCTATAAGTTTTATGAGAAGGCAAATAATCACCTTACAATTAGCATCGGCTTTGTCTTTGGCGGTGGTAATCGTTAGTCTACATTATAAATAAAGGTACACCCATCCGTTTACCAATAAAAAAGGGTAACCAAACTTGGTTACCCCTGATCTTCTGCTAACGCAAAAGGCTATTTAACTGCGTTTACAATTGCCTCGAATGCTTTCGGCTCGTTCATCGCCAGGTCAGCCATAACCTTACGGTTAAGAGCGATACCCTTAGCGTTTACTTTACCGATGAACTCCGAATAGGTCATACCGTAA
>JAFOYS010000225.1 GCA_017391435.1 Alistipes sp.
AGCTGTGGCATAACGCTCATAATAAGGCGGTTATCTTCAAGCTTCTCGACATGGGCAACGAGCTTAAATCGACGCTCCTTCTCGGTTGCAAAGCGGATATCATCGTCATTCATATTCGAGATGCCGTATGTAAATATCTTCTCCGGAGCCACATAGAGACCAAAGGCGTGTACAGTAATGATAATGAGCTTAAAGAGCGAGTCCCAGCCGTCAATATCCAGTGAAGGATTGCTCTCAGCAAAACCCAAATCCTGCGCAAGCTTAAGTGCATCTGGATAGGACATCTTCTCGTTAAAAATCTTACTGAGGATAAAGTTTGACGAGCCGTTAAGGATACCCTTTACAGATGTGAGCAGGTCGTTATCATAATACTCCTCAAGGTTACGGATAACCGGAATAGAGCCACAAGCTGATGCGTCATAGAGCAGAGCAGTATTATACTGCTGCTGAAGCTCCATAAGTTCCTCAATATGGTAGGCGAGCATCTTCTTATTACCCGAAACTACAGGCAGACGCTTCATAAGTGCTGTTTTTACGATTGTATAAGCAGCATCTGCGTCATCAATAAGCTCGACGATAAAGTTTACCTCTGGATTAGAGAAGATATCGTCTGGATTGTCTGTAAACTTAGCCTCAACAGAACGAGGTTTTGACAAATCACGCACGCAGATGTGACAAATCTCAACATTGTCTGCGCCGATACGCTTCAACACATCATACAGACCCTTGCCAACGGTACCAAAGCCAAAGAGTCCAATCTGTAATTTCTTACTATTCATCTTTTATAAAGTCTAAAATTATCTCATTCAAAAGTTTATGTTCCACTAAAAATCCATCGTGACCAAAGACCGAGTCTATAGTGCGATATGTCACATCAGGGATATTTGCCACAAGTATATCGTGATCCTCTGGTGGGAAGATAATATCCGAGGTAATTGCCACCACAAGGCTCTTTGCCTTGATAGTTTTTAGCACATCCTCTACCCTACCACGCTCACGGCCAAGATTGTGCGAATCTACAGCCTGCGAGAGGCGGTAGTAGGAGTAGGCGTTAAACCTACGGCGCAGCTTCTCGCCCTGATAGCGCTGGTAACTAAGCACACGACGGTTAAACGAGGCGTTATTAGGATCTGTATCCTCCTGCGAAATATTGTATGCCATACCGCCACGATAGCTCAGCAGGGCAATACTTCTTGCGACGGCCATACCAGTAAGGCCCGCCTCGTCAGTTCGCTGACCGAATGTAGGGTCGCACTCAATAGCCATACGCTGCGACTCATTAAAGCCCGAAGCCCAAGCGAGCGTACGAGGGGTAGTGGCAATAAATGCAGCTTTTTCTGCAAAATCTGGCTGCATAACCGCCCACTCAAGACACTGGAAGCCGCCAATAGAGCTACCTATAAGTAGTTTTACTCGCTCAATACCAAGATACGCTGCCAGCAGCTGATGCACACGCACCATATCTCTAACGGTGATAAGTGGAAAGTCTGAATACCACTTCTCCCCTGTAGCGGGATTTATAGAGTGTGGACCCGTTGTGCCATAGTGAGAGCCAAGGAAGTTGGCGCAGACTGTGAAGTACTTTGCTGGGTCAAGAAAGCAGCCCTGCTCTACAGTATGAGGCCACCAATCTGCCACATCTGAGTTTGCCGTAAGTGCGTGACATACCCAGATGACATTGCTCCTATCGTCATTTAACTGACCATAGGTGTCATACGCAATATCGAGCGAAGGGAAGGTAAAACCGCCCTCAGTAGTAAATGGGTGCGGATAGTGATATACTCTACTCATCTATACTCTCAAAAGCCTGTTCAAAATCGTCAATAATATCCTCTACATTCTCAAGACCCAAAGAGATTCGCAGCAGCGTTGGAGTAACGCCCGCAGCGGCCAAATCCTCCTCCGAGAGCTGCTTGTGAGTTGTCGAGGCTGGGTGGGTAACAACGCTAATGCTATCGCCAATCATTGTCATATTTCCCATAAGCTTGAGCGACTCAACAAACTTTACGGTGCTCTCAAGGGTGCCATTAAGCTCTATGTTCATCACAGCCGAAGCCCCAAAACGATAGTACTTCTGTGCATTAGTATAACCTGGATGGTCCTCAAAGCCTACAAAACTTACCCGTGCAACCTTTGGATGCTCAAGGCAGTACTGGGCAAGTGTGCGGCAACTTTCAACTTGATGAGCAACACGCAGTGAGAGAGTCTCAAGGCCAAGCATCATAAGGTAAGAGTCAAACGGCGATGGGGAGCAGCCAAAATCTCTAAGGCCATCTACACGACACTTGACAATAAAGGCTTGATTACCAAAGGTCTCATAAAGGTTTAAGCCGTGATAACCCTCCGAAGGACCATCAATCTGAGGGAACTTGCCATTGCCCCAATTATAGTTTCCTCCGTCGACGATTATTCCGCCCATAGCTGTTCCGTGGCCATTGATCCACTTAGTAGCCGAGTCTACAACAATATTTGCGCCCCAATCAAATGGGTTACAGAGATATCCCGCAGCTCCAAAGGTATTATCAACAACAAATGGCACATCGTAGGCTGTAGCAAGCTTACTAAGAGCCTCAAGATCGGCAACAATGCAAGTAGGGTTACCCATACTCTCGACATAAATCATCTTAGTATTGCCATCAATAAGCGCCTCAAAGTCCTCAATAGCTTCAGAGGCCGCTATACGCACCTCAATACCGAGTTTACGCAACGAGACTCTAAACTGGTTATATGTTCCTCCATAGAGAAACGGTGCTGCCACGATATTATCGCCCGCCTCTGCAAGGGCAGTAACTGTAAGAAATATGGCCGCCATACCTGAAGATACAGCAAGCGCACCAACAGCATTATATAGCGAAGAGATTCGCTGTTCATAAGCAGCTGTTGTTGGGTTATGTAGGCGAGTGTAGATATTTCCCGACTCGCTTAGCTCAAAGAGATTTGCCGCATAGTCACAGCTCTTAAAATGGTAGGCTGCTGTTGGGTAGATAGCCACACCACGAGATCCCGTCTGGTCAACACTATATCCACCGTGTATTTGACGGGTTTCAAATCTAAGATTCTTCTTATCCAACATTGTTGTATTCTGTTTATCTATTTTTCTATTTCACTCTACTCACTTACTGACTCCATCCACTCAATAGTCTCAATAGATAGTGTATCTGTTCTATCGTGCCAGCGACCCTGCTCTATCAGGCGTCTCTTGCGAAGCTCCATTGCTCGCTCTATTGGGAAGTTTGGTCGCGGAAGATTTCCCCTATCAATACGCTCTGACGGGCGAATAGTGCGAGTAATGACGCTATCACGAGCTGGACGACACTCCTCTTCCCACTTAAAGCCCTTGAGCTTCTTCTCTCTATCCTCTGGAATTTTGTCTATCGGATAGAAGTAGTATGTAGGATTTGTACGATATGTGATACCTTTAAGCTGTCGATTCTCAAGATATGCCGTCATATCACCACTCTCAATATATGCCATCATAGTAATCTCTGGCGAGTTCTCCTCCTGCATATAATATATGGTCTGCACATTACCATTAACATCGTTACGATAGAGCTCGTTCTTCTCGTTAAAGTAAGCGATCATCTCCTTACCCGCTACCTGGTTGTAGTGAGCCGTATCTATCTGAGCGACGGTCATCGGATGGCCCTCAAACTTAGCCTTTGACAGTCTACCCTCACTGTTATAGATGTGCATACTGTCGGCTGTAATCTGATTCTCCTCATTCCACAGCACAGGACTCTTATAGAGGTGAATCACAGAGTCGGTGCTACGAGAGATAAGCGAGTCACAAACCATCTGTGCATCACTGCGGAACATACGCACATTTCTCAGCGCCACAATAAGCTTAAATGTAGAGTCTACAGCAATCGTATCTGTAGCTACTGCCGTTGTGTCAACCTTCTGCTTGCGCGGGAAGTGTTTTGCAATGATTGAGTCAAGCATATGGCGAACTAACGAATCGTGCGGTACGGAGTCAGCATAGATAATAGAGTCAATCTGTCTGAATATTGAGTCGTGAACCGGCTTAATGACAATTCCGCGACGCTCAAGACGAAGCACCCTCTTGCGTAACTTCTTATCAGCACGCAGACGAGCCTTAGCCCTAACTATTGAGTCCTGACGCTCTAACCTCTTGTAGTATGCCGTGCGCTTTGCTTGACGGCGAGCTGCAATAGTATCAAGCTTCACTCTTAGGCTATCTGCCTTAACCTTCTTTATTGAGTCACGAATATGCGCCTTAAGAGCCTTTTGGGCAGCCTTCTCAAGCGCCTTACGCTCTTTAGCAGTCAAGGTGTCAAGTGGATTCTTAAGGCTATCTGGTAGCAGTGAGTCTACAGCAAGAGAATCTTTAGCAAGAGAATCTACCGTAGAGCCTTTTACACTCGTGCTATCTACAGGAGTTTGACTCTCTGCAGATTGACCAGCTCTAAGCGGTGAATTAGGCACATCCCCTCGTTGTTTATTATCAGGTTTTTGTCCCTTCAACAAGTTACCCTTGTTCTTACCACCCTTCTTTGCCTTCTCAAGGGTTGCTAAAGCCTGCTCACGACGCTGCTCGTTTGTCATCGGCGTTGTTGGCTTCTCCACCTCTATCTCTCCGTGCTCCTCGCTCTTTACTGCTGGCTTTGCAGCAGCCTTTGCAGCCTCAGCCTCCTTTGCTATCTGTGCAAGTGAGTCCGCAAGGGCAATAGAGTCTGCGCGATGCTTAGCTATTCGCTCGCGCTCAAGACGCTCTGCAACAGGGTCCTTAGTAAATAGGTACATCGAATCTGAACGGATAAACAGAGAGTCGCCCTGCTCAGTATCATAGCTCACTAAAGCTGGGTTTTGGGTCAGAAAGGCATTTCCTGGCTCCTTCCAATACTCACCCCAGTCGCCAAAGACCAAAAGTTTATTCTTAGAGTCGTCAATCTGTATATTATTACGCAGAAGCGCATAGCCTCGCTCACGATAGTAGTCTAAGCTATCGCTCCACAACTCTTGCTCCTCGGTAAGAATATATCCATTTTCGGTTAGGCGATAGAGATCTTCAGCATCTCTAAACTCTCCACAGTCGGCATATAGATACTCATTATCCTCCTGATTCCAGATATTTGTATTGCGGAAGAAGCGGGCATTATTGGTATCCATATTGTAGATAACCGAGTCGCCCTTCATCTGATACTTCTCGTCACGCATCTCTACGCGCTCAACGCAGATAATATCCTTTGTATCGGCATTATAGTATCCTCTATCTGACTCAAGGCGATTCTTCTCGTCTATAACAACACCTCCACCGGTATAGGTTCCAACATTACTCTTGGTGTTAAAGGTAAAGTTATAGGTATACATTGTCGTTGTACCATCAACGACCTTGATAATATCAGAGTATATTTTGGCCTCATTCTTCTCACCATCGTACTCTGCCCTATCTCCGTAGATAAATGTTGAGCCCTTATTTATCAACACATTGCCAAAGCACTCCAGATGAGAGTCAGAGTAACGAACAGTACTGTCACAAGTGATGACAGTACCGTTATGATGAGCAGCAAAGTTACCAACAGCAATAAGAATCTTACGACCACCTATCTGCGTCTGGCGACCCGCATCAGACCTCATATCAACATACTTATCAGACCTTTTACGACTACTCTGACTCTTGCTATCATCTGCTCTCTCAGGTAGGCGTGGCATACCCACACTACCTGCAAAGACAATGCTTGCCGTAGCAACAAAAAGGGCCGATATGGTTACAAAAAATTTACGCACTACTTAGTCTGTTTTTTAACCCAATTCTTATTGAGGAACTCTCCACCTCTATACTCTGGTGAGATGTAGACATACATTGACTCAATCTTTGTGTTAAGCCACTGCTGGAAGACCTTCTGCTGCTTCTCCTGAAGAGCAATCTGCTCTAAACGCAGGTAGTCCTCCTCAAGAGTAGCCTTATGAGATGGGATAATCTCAACAAGTTTGATAATCTTACACATCTCATTTCCATTCATATCCGATGTACGGAATGCGGTAGAGATATCGCCAACCTTCATATAGCGGATTGTATTGTAGTCATCAATACTCTTTCCGCCACCTACACCAAAGTCCTCCTTAAGGAACTTTGTTGCAGTTAACTTTGCATCAAATGCTGAGTAGTGCTCAAGAAGGTCGTGGTTTGTAACAATACCACCATTCTGCTTTGAGTGCTTATCATCTGAGTGGGCAAGCGCCGCATCCTTAAACGAGAGTGAGTCCTTGCGAATAAGGTTTGCAATACTATCAAGCTCAAGCATTGGAGCAACAATCTCATCAGTAGTATAGGTCGGACGAAGAACAATATGGCGACAGTGGTAGAGGTTACCACGCTTGTCAATCATCTGAATAATGTGCAGACCAAACTGCGTCTCAACAACCTCAGAGACCTGACCTGGCTTAAGCTCCTCTACAGCATCAGCAAATGGTTTTACCCAACCATTAAGAGTTGTAGGCTCAAGCTCTCCACCACGAATTGCAGCACCATCAATTGAGTACATACGAGCAAGAGTTGCAAACTGAGCCTTGCCTGTAACGATTCGCTCGCGCATATCAAGCAGACGCTCACGAGTACGACGCTTTGCTGCCTCCATACCCTTTGGATACTTTGTAATATGAGCATACACATACTGCTCGGCAATTATCGGAAGATCCTCCTTATTTGTACTGTTATAGAAGCTCTCAACCTCGCCAGGAACGACCTTAACCTTGCCTATAACCTCGTTCTGCATTGCCGAAGCGTATACCTGCTCCTCTACCTGACGACGAACAAGCTCGCGGATATGGTAGATTGGCATATGGCTCTTACGCTCAAGTTCAACTACAGAGCCAGCCTCGTCGGTCATATTCTGCACCTGCGCCTCTACACGCTGCACGATATCTCCTGTATTTACATCAACCGAGTCAATAAGGGCCTGATTGTAGAGCAATTTCTGCATCATAAGTTGCTCCAAAGCCTCATTCATCGGATCTCTATCAGATGTATAACCCTCGGCACGACGAGCCTCAACAAGTTGCTTGGCAACCTGCTCTATCTCTGAGTGCATAATAGAGGAGTTTCCAACCACGGCAACCACCTTGTCAAGCATCACAAACCTCTTCTGTGCATAGATTCCAGCACCTGCCAACACTACAGCCAACGCTGTTAATAATACTCTCTTCATATTCTCTTTTTAGTTTATATTCACTGAATCTCTGTAAATTTTAATCAATCCATTATTATCTGCATTTCCACGAATGCGCTCCTCATTTTGACGAATAATCTCACCCTGACGACGGGTAGTCAAAATTCGCACAATCTTATCCTTTGCCATAAACAACGGCATAGTCTCGCCAGATTTCAACATATCTGTCACGCGGAAATAGTAGTATGACGACTGGTGATGAATCTGTTGCAACCCTCTTTCTGCGAGTAGCTTATCGTGATTTGAACTGCGAAGTAGTGGCAGATGGGCCAAAAACTCGGCATAATCTACCCACTCGTCATACTTTGTCAATCGGAAGTTATTCTTCAAACAGACCTGCTCCGCCTCAACAAACTTCTCCTGCTTTGGCGAGCGTAGCATCTGCTGCAGCCAATCTCTACGGCGATACTTCTCAGGCACACTGACAACATATCCCTTAACTACAGGCGAAGATAACCTAAAGTCATTCTTATGAGCCTTGTAGTACTGCTCAATATCGCTATCTGTAATCTGGAAGTCGGTATCCTTGTCAAGGTAGTACTGCTCAATCTTGCGGATCAGCAACGACTGACGGTACTCCTCAACCATACGGTCTATATCCGCCTCAGAGGATGAAAAGATGAGCTCCGCCTCCTGAAGTTTCAGCTGACGGATAATCCACTTGTCAATAAACGAATCTACATAACTGACAGAGTCTGTACCTGTAAGTCCCTTTGGCACAGCAGAAGATATCTCAGTAGCAGAGAGTGTACTTCGTCCAACCTTTGCCACAGTATTATAACCAAAAAATGTTGATGCCTCACGACAAGATGTAGCCAGGCAAACAACCATCAAAACCGATATATAATTCAAAAATCTCATATTCAATCCGCAAATATACAATTTTTCACCGGAATACAACGTATTACTTCGTAATAATATTACAAAAAAGAGAGAAAAATAGCCTTAACACTACTTTTCTCTACTTTACTGATAACCAAATCTCGCTATACCGAGAGAATTTTAGGCTTTCTACGGCGCCAAGTCTCAATAGCCGCAACTGCACAAATCACAAAACAAACTGCATAGACTGAGTAGTACAACGAACCCCCACCGAGTATCTTGTAGTAGGAGTAGTTATCCAAGTCAAGAGTAAGAAGCGAATATGCTATTGAATTGTTAATCGAATGCAGAATTATGGTAGTAAAAATTGAGTTTGTATGGAGGTAAAGAGTTCCAAAAACAAGGCCCGAAACAAAGGCTACTAACATCACTGAAGGTTGGAAGTGCACAATGGCAAAAATCAGCGATGACACTACAACAGAAAGCAGCCTCCTATGGCGGCGTAACAGCGATTCAAGCAGAAGTCCTCTGAATATCAACTCCTCAAAAACAGGTGCAAAAATTACCGCTGTAACAATAGCCCAAAAGCCTTGACCTGAAGCCTGATCTTCTGCTGGTAGAAGCAACGAGAGAGGCTCTACTACTACCTG
>JAFOYS010000017.1 GCA_017391435.1 Alistipes sp.
CAACTATACGACTATATAAATTCTAATTACGGAGTACAAAGAGGAGATAAAATTCATCTTGAGAGTGTATATAAGTGGTTTAAGGACCACAGAAGTGACAAACTGACAGACGCTGATGAGAATTGTTTCACGGTTGACAGATTTATAACCATTGTCGCTGATATCGTTGCTGATAATTTCATACAACAGATTCAAACTGAAAAAAAGACACTCTTTAACGGAGCTATGCTCGGTGTAAGCGAATTGGCTGACACCCGCGTCAACAACATTGAGACCCATAAACTAACTGTTGTTATGTACCACTCCGACTACTTTACATTTAAATGTACTGTAGAGCTTTATCATATTCTAAAGTCTGTAAAGGATACATTCAGTAATATAAAGATTGACAATATCTCTAAATACGCTCCATTCCTTTGCTCGTTAGGTATGGGAGGATTTGTAGTTACCGAGCAAGAGCAAAGACATCAGCTAATGTGGGCTAAACGTTCAGACAACATCTCATCGGGTGATATGTGGCACTTCTCGTATGACGAGACGGTAAACCTACTGAAAGATGCAGTGCGAGACAATGAGAAAAAGATTATCATTAACGAGGATGGGACAATAAGAATTGACCCATATGCCAATATGTTGCGAGCTCTTAAGGAGGAAAATGGACTATCACCAGAACATATAAGTGCACGCAATGGTATATTCTCTATAGGCCTTATTACCAGCGAGCGTCTTGAGATAGAACTACTCTCATATGCGCTAGTTGAATTAAATTCCAGAGAGTCAGTACCAAAGCAAATGAAGAGTTTCCAACACTCAGCGCCGGATGGATATCTTGAGATAGCCAAAATGGAGTTTAGAAGCCTATTTGATAGCGTGAACAACTATACTGGGCGTCTACTTACGCCTGAGTCATACTACCTGGCCGAGCATCTACAGAAGAATCGTAATATCCTGATAGATTTTAGCCTTGACTCACATATTGATAGGAGTGCGGAAATAGACCGTAGCGTAAAGTTAGGCAAAAATGTAACAATTGGTAGAAAATGTGTTATCAAGGCGATGGTGACAATCGGTGATAATGTGACTATTGGAGACAACACCCTAATTGAGGAGATGTCATCAATAGGATGCAATGCAGAGATTGGCACAAACTGTAAAATACATCGTAATGTTTTTGTTGATGACGATGTTAAGATTGGTAGCTATGTAAAAATTCAGAATAACAATAGTATATACAACGGAGTTCACATAGCAGATGGTGTATTTATCGGCACTAATGTGTCATTTACTAATGATAGATTTCCTCGCTCAATCAATAACGATGGTTCACTTAAAGGCCGTGGTGACTGGACTCTTTCTCATACAAATATCGCTTACGGAGCATCTATAGGTTCAGGAGCGGTCATCCGTTGTGGTATAACCATCGGTCAGTGGGCTATGGTTGGATGTGGAGCAGTCGTTGTTCGCGATGTTGCGGACAATGAAGTGGTCGTAGGAGCGCCTGCCCACACCTTAAGATTTGAACAGAATTAATGACAAATGAAATAAAACTTAAATGGTATGAAAGAGACTACAAATGCAAATATTGGCGGAAGGGCATTTACACTTGACAAGGATGCTTTTGAGAGGTTGAGTGACTATCTGTCTGATGTTCGCAGCAGGATTACCGACCCTACAGGTGAGACTATGGCTGATATT
Organism: Alistipes sp.; assembly: GCA_017391435.1. Classification (GTDB taxonomy): domain Bacteria; phylum Bacteroidota; class Bacteroidia; order Bacteroidales; family Rikenellaceae; genus Alistipes. Next base: position 1,696 of record JAFOYS010000017.1, read on the forward strand.
GAGGGCGCGATAGCCGATATCTTCTCGCAGAGTCTCAGTTCAACGATGATGGTTGTAACCATTGAGATGGTAGAGAGGGCTATTGCTCGTATGGGAAACCCTGATGACTTTGGTCCTGCTCGCACGGTGCCAAAGAGCACAGCACCATACACTCGTCAGTTGCAGCGCAGTCGCAGTGAGAGAGTCTTTGCAGGCGTATGCGGAGGTATTGCTAAGTATTTTAACTTTGACACATCAATTGTCAGACTTGTTATGTTGCTTCTCTTTCTATTCGGTGGACTATCGTTGTGGGTATATATCCTACTATGGATAATAATCCCAGAGGAGAAGTAAAAGCGCAAAAGTTAAGCAAGGAAGGAAAGACCGCATAAAAACAAAAAATATGAGAGAAGATAATGCAAAAATACAGATGCGCAAGGGCATTTTAGACTACTGTATCCTTGCGATATTAGCGGCAAAGGATAGTTATGCGCCAGCGATAATTGCAGAGTTAAAGAGGGCGGAGATGATAGTTGTAGAGGGTACGCTCTACCCTATCCTTACCCGAATGAAGAATGCGGGGTATCTGACATACCGTTGGGAGGAGTCGCCACAGGGCCCACCTCGCAAGTACTACACCCTTACGACTGAGGGTAAGGAGTATCTGCGCTCGCTCGATGAGGCGTGGGACAAGCTCGTAGAACAGATTAACGCAATCAGAGGCAAATAGTTTCGGTTATGAGAAGGTTTATAATTTTATCGCTGCTGATGCTTACGATAACTACTGCAACAGCAGATGAGGTTACAATGAAGGCATACAAGTGTCAGAAGGAGTACAAGGCAATCTCTGTCGGTGGACCTATAAAGCTCTTTGTAGAGGAGCGCACAGATGGGAACATTATTGTTCGTGCAACAGAGAAGATTCACAACGCCTTAGAGATTAAGGTAGAGGAGAAGACTCTCAAGGTGACGCTTGACAATTTCCACATCAAGCGCAAGAGCGATACTCTGCAAGCAGAGGTCTACATACCAAACAACGGGATGTTAGAGGAGTTTACAGCACTCGCGTGCGGTATAATTGAGGTAAAGCCAGAGATTAAGGCAAAAGAGGCTGAGATTGAGTGTGCTGCAGCATCGCGCATAGATGTTAATGTTGTTGCAGATCAGGTTACGATAGATGTTTTAGGTGCATCGACTGCAAAGGTTGCAGCAGTGTGTCAGACAATCAGCGCTGACCTTACTGGCGCATCATCTCTAACCCTTACGGGCAAGGCTACAAAGGGTGAGTTTGACATTGTCGGAGCATCGACACTCAAGGGCTCGGAGTTTTGTTGCTCACAGACAGAGCTTGACTGCTCAGGAGCCTCAACGGCAAACATTTCTGCAGATAGTGCGGATGTAGATACGGCTGGCGCATCAACAGCAAATATAGTCTGCACAACACATCTAACCGCATCTGCATCGGGTGCCTCTACAATTCGCTACAGCGGAGAGTGCAAGGTAGATATAACAAACAACAGTGGCGCAAGCACAATAAAGAGAAAGTAGTTATGAACGAGATTAAAAAGTGTAGTATTTCGGGCGTAGCCTTCATCTTTGAGAAGGTGGCTTACAACCGACTCTATGAGTATATAGACTCTCTAAAGAGAGCCTACAAGGATAACAGCGAGAGCAGTGAGATTATCGCCGACATTGAGGCTCGTATAGCCGAGCTGATACTCTCAGCAATAAGCGATAATAGCCAGACTGTCTGCTTGCCACTGATAGAGAACATTATCGCGCAACTTGGTAGTGCTGAGGATATTACGGGCAAGGATGCAGAAGTCGTGCCAACGACTGACACCCGCATAACTCGCCGACTGTATCGCGATATGAGCTTTAGCAAGCTTGGTGGTGTATGCTCAGGACTTGGCAAGTACTTCAATATCGACCCTGTGCTTATGCGACTTGTGATCTTCTCGCCGCTTGTGCTTGTACCTATCGCAAAAATCTCGCACCACATCGCTTGGTTAGAGCCTATAGGCTGGAATATATTCAAAGTGCTACTTGTGGTCTATGTAATTATGTGGTTTGTAATTCCAGAGGCTGTAACGGCTCGTCAGAAGCTCGAGATGGAGGGTGAGGCCGTAACAGCAAAGGCTATTGCAGAGCGTCAAAAAGAGCAGACAGACGAGCAGCGTGCAAAGTCTACGCTTGCATCATTTATCAGTGGCTTGGGCAAATTTGCCATTATCTGCCTAAAGGTTTTTGTGGCAATAGTAATCTTTGGAATGATATTCTTTGTACTCTCGCTAATTACAGCCTTTTTGGCCATTGTAACGGGCATAGGCACCAACATTATCGAAGCGGGAGAGTATGGAACTATTGCCAATGTTATCTCTACATTTGGCACTGGACTGACCCTGAGCGCACTCTTTGCAGTGCTTGTACCAACGATGGTTATAATATACCTTCTCGGCTCGCTTGTATTGGGCAATAAGCCTCGTGGATGGGTGCTGCTCTGTGCAATGATTATCTGGATACTGGTAATTATCGGCCTATTTACAACGGCTATAAGCAC
>JAFOYS010000226.1 GCA_017391435.1 Alistipes sp.
GAGGGTGCGGGTGGTGTGCTCAATATCATCACCTCCAAGACCCGCTTTGACGGCTACAACGGTAATATCAGCCTCTCGGGTGGTAGTAGCTTTAACCGCAACTACTCGGGTCAGTTGTCAAGTAACTTTACTCTTCAGAAGAACAAAATTTCCCTCTCTGGTGGGCTCTATATGGGTGGTAGCGATAACGACAACGACCCTATGGGTTATCAAGATTTTACGATGAAGAACCTCAATGCTGATGCCCCATACTCAAAACTTAAACAGTTTACTGAGCAGGGTTGGGGTGGCAAAAACCTCTATGCAAATCTCAGTATGGGTTACCAGATTGATAGTCTGAATCTAATGAATGTTGAGGCCAGCTGTTGGTTTGGTAGTTGGAACTCAATAGGGGATAATACCACTTCATATTTTGGTGAAGATGACAGTCTGCTCAATAGCTATACTTCAAGTGCCTACAATGTCAACCCTTGGAAGGGTGTTGATATCCTTGCGGCATATGAGCACACCTTTGCCGGCAAGGAGGGGCATAACCTTACTGTGTCGGAGTACTTCTCTGTCTCACCGACCACTGAGAATATTAAGGATGAGAATACAACCTACGCTGACGGCTCATCTATTCTCTACTCAACAACCGCACTTGCTAAGGGTTTTGAGAATGTTCTGCAGGCGGACTACAACAATAAGTGGGGCAAGCACTCTCTTGAGGCGGGCGCAAAGCACACCTTTGACCATAGCTCGCTTGCACAGTCGGGTACAACCTCTCAGGTGGCCACTACAACCACGCTTACAAAGAATATTGCCGCAATCTATGCTGGCTATGCGTTTAACCACAAGAGCCTCACCGCCCGAGTAGGAGCTCGCCTTGAGGGTGCGTGGTACGACTCACAGAGCGTAAGCAGCAAGGCCGAGAACTACAAGAGCGCCCTACTAAATGTGGTGCCGTACCTCTCGCTCTCTTATAAGATTAAGGATGGACACAGCCTTTCGCTCTCATACTCCGAGCGCCTATCTCGCCCTGGTATACAGTCGCTCTCGCCATATGTTACAGAGACTACGCTCTCGCGTAGCTATGGAAATCCCGATCTTAAGACGGGTGTAAACCATAGCGTAAGGCTCAAATATGCCTGGATGAATAATAAGTGGACCGTCTCGCCCGAGATTATGACAATGTTCTCAAACAACCGCGTGGCACCCTATCAGTTTGTAGATAGAGACGGTCTTCTCAACAGTACCTATCTCAACCACGGCCGTAACCGCGCCTATGCACTGCAGACCTCGCTCTCATATCGCCCATCGCAGAAGCTGCAACTTGCAGCGGACCTTCGCGTAGGCTACTTTGAGGATGGTATTCCGTCAGAGAATGTTGGTGTTGCGGGCTGGGCATTCTCTGAGAGTGTAAATGCAACTATTGCCCTGTGGAAGGGTGCTCGCCTGACCCTTAGTGAGTACTGTGCAAAGATGCAGCCGCAGCAGACTATGGTTGCCCAGAATTGGTTTCTCACAACATCGGTACGACTCGGTCAGAAGCTGCTCAAAGATAAGCTAGAACTCTCAGTATCGGTGCAGAACCCACATAGTAAGAGTATGAAGCACGAACTGCTTATGAGTGCGCCGACATATCTGCAGACCCTTGTGGCGACAAATGTCACCCGCTCTATTCGCCTGTCGGTATCATACCGCTTTGGTAAGCAGGGGCTCTATGTAAAGCGCACAAAGCGTAAGGCTGATAGCACAACTGAGCAGGTCGGCGAGAGTAAGCAAGGCGGCGGTGGTGGTTTCTAATGGTACTATAAATTTTGACCCAATTTATTGCCAGAGTGTGGTAGATGCAACGCTCGCCCCATAAAAAAAGCGAAGGGTAGTACTTTATGGTACGACCCTTTGCTGTTTTTTTTGGTAGCAAGGCTCCGGTCATTTATTTGTTGCACCTCGGAGGAGCAGTGGGCAGATTTCTCTGACCACTGTGACGACCAAGTCCCCCTTTGTCAAAGGGGGATTTAGGGGGAATGTCAATATTTTTTAATTTTAGTATCTGTTAGTTTTCAGATTTAGTATTCCATCGTAGATGGTGCAAAAATAATAACCATTCACTCAAGCTCGCTTGAAAGAGAATGGTTATTATTTTTGCAATAGCAGAATGCTATACTAAATCTGCAACACCAAAATTACTTGATGCGCTCGTAATACTCACGAGTACGGGTATCAACGCGGATACGGTCGCCAGTGTTGATAAAGAGAGGTACCTTAATAGTAGCACCAGTGTTTACAGTAGCTGGCTTGAGTGAGTTTGTAGAGGCAGTATCACCCTTGATACCTGGCTCTGTGTAAGTAACCTCCATATCAACAATTGGAGGAAGCTCTGCAGAGAGAACAGTCTCCTTCTCAGTGTGGAACATAACCTCAACAATCTGACCGTCAGCCATCAGGTCGTAGTTGTTGATAAGGCTCTTCTCAATGTTAATCTCCTCAAAAGTCTCGCAGTGCATAAAGTGTGCACCAAGATCGTCCTCATAAGTGAACTGGTAAGGACGACGCTCAACGCGAACCTGCTCAATCTTCTGACCTACAGAAGAGAAAGTGTTCTCAAGAACGCGACCGTTCTCGAGGTTCTTGAGCTTTGAACGAACGAAAGCAGGGCCTTTGCCTGGCTTGCAGTGCTGGAAATCAACAACAAGGAAAGTCTTGCCATCCATCTCAATGCACATACCGATTTTGATATCAGCAGCAGTAATTGTCATAATTTTATATTGTTTAAGTGATAATTCCTAAAAATCGCGGCAAAATTACAAAAAAAACCTTAAAATCAAAAAATTAGCGCGATTTTATTGAAATAAAAACAAGCCTACACTTGTCAAAATGTAGGCTTGTAAAGGTTAGTAGCCACTAATGCTTGTGGCCGTGGTGGCCGTGGCTGTGACCCTGGTGGCTGTGGTGCTGTTTGTAGTGCTCAAACTCCTCAGCGCTCATATGCTTTACAACCTTAACCTTAAGGTCTGCAAATGATGGCTTAAGACCCTCTGGAGTGTTCTTAGATGCGTCGTAAGTTACAGCAACACTCTTTGTCGCAACATCGCACTTAACACTGCGAACACCCTTGCCGTAGAAGTTGTCGTAGATCTTCTTTGTGCAACCCTCACAGTCAATGTCGGTGATAAATACGGTTGTGATAATCTTCTTTGCAGCCTTCTCTGTCTTCTGTGCTGATGCACCCGCTACAGTAAGCAGCGCAAGTGCAAGAATAATAATTTTCTTCATAGTCTTTATTGATTTTTAGTTGTTTTAAGTTGTTTTAAGTTGTTAATATAGGTTAAATCTCACGCCAATATATATCTTGCGACCCATAAGCGGACCCCAGACGCAAGCGGAGTTAAATGTCGGCTCGTATGGTGTTGCGTAGCCCAAAATAGGGTTCTTCTGACGGTATCCAGCAATATTCTCGCAGCCAAGATAGATATCCCACTGCTTGATTTTGCGGGTCACCTGAGCAAAGAACATTGGGTAGACTGGCGAGTACTCGCTATCGGCAATATCTCCGGTCTGTGTTGGTATACGGCTCTTGCCATTGAGCTGTGCGGTAACATCAAAAGTCCACTTACGCATACGGGTAGCATACTGTATGTTAAGCAGTGTCTTATAGCGACTTACAAGTGGGCGCTCAACAAGTTCCGGTTTGCCATCTGGGCGATTTACTGTATACTTACTGTCAGTATATCGGAAAGTAGCAAAGATGTCGAGGCGCTCGGCAGGTGTCCAACTAAGGTCTACCTGATAGGTGTTTGTGTACGACTTGCCGTCGGTAGTGTAGATATGTATGTTGTTTGCATCGTACTCTTGATCTACAATCACGCTGTGGAAGAGCTGTGTGCGGAAGTAGTCAAAGCTGATTGTCATATCCTGATACTCTACAGTAGAGAATGTCTGGGCAAACGATCCACCAGCCGTAAGGGCACTCTCCATACGGTTAAAGGTGCGGTCAAATGGCTGGTCAAAAACAATGCGGCGACCTGTAGCCATAATGCCGATGTTGTCGGTAACAATATCTGTAGGGCGGTAGCCAAGACCTGCTGAGCCACGCAGAACGGTCGTAGGTGTGATGTTCCACTTTATGTGACCACGCGGAGTGAACAGATGCTTACGGAAGTAGGCGTTGTAGTCATAGCGCACACCCGCAACAACAGAGAACTTCTCCTTAATGTTATATGTATACTCAGCATAGGCGCCTACCTCTGTCTCGTTACGGTCAAAGTTACGCAGGACATTACTCTCAACGCTCTGACCCCACACTCCGTCACGACCCCAAGTGCGGTCTGTAAGAGCCTCAGCAACCCAACGAGAGGATGCGGTAAGACCTGTGGCAAGGAGAGAGTTGTAGGTAAAGTAGTGGGTGTACATAAGGTTGACATTTGCCATATGCTGACCACCAAGATATCCCTTATCGGCACCAAAGAAGGCATCCTCCTTGAAGTAGTCATAGTCTACAATCATTGCAAAGTTAGAGCGCATCTCGCTATTCTCATCCTTGTCAAAGACTGCGCTGCCTACAGGTTTACCCATCTTAAAGTAGGCGTTAACCTCCTGATTTGCAACTACAGAGCCGTAGATATTCTGCTCACGCCACCAGTCGTACCACATCTTGCCATCTTTGGTCTGTTGCATAGACTTCTTAAAGTCCATCTGGCCTCCAATGCGGTGGTCGTTTACATACTTTGCACCCCAGCGCACCTGTATGCCATTGTCGCCTTGATAGAGCCAGCGGTTGGCAACATTTATCTGGCGAGCAAATGGTAGGTCGCGGTAGCCATCGCCGTTGTGGTCATAGCTCTTAGTATCTGCCGATGCGTGGGCAAGAATTACGGTTGTGAGCTTCTTATCTTTTGTTACTGGCAGAGCTGTAGAGAGGTTAACCTCCGGCTTGAGCTCGGCGTCAAAGTATACATTTACAAAGAGTCGCTCCTCGTCGGTAGGCTTGCGGTGCTCAAGGTTAATCTGGCCTGTAACAGCCTCGTGGCCAGCCGTTACAGAGGAGATACCCTTTGATACCTGAATGGAGTTGAGCCACATACCTGGTGTGTAACCAAGACCATATGGGGCGCTCAGACCACGCATAATGGCGCGATTCTCATCAAGAATCTGTGTGTAGGTACCCGCAAGACCGAGCATCTTAATCTGTCGCGCTCCAGAGATGGCGTCAGAGTAGCCGACAGTAACCGAAGCGGAGTTCTCAAAGCTCTCGGCAAGGTTGCAGCAGGCCATCTTACACAGACCGGCAAAGGAGATATTCTCGTTCTTGAGAATGCCGTCGTGGCTAATGTAGTTTCCGCGCAGGTTGCCCTCAATAACAACACTCTCTACTGCAACACCCTCAACAAGGTTAAAAAAGACCTCGGTAGTGTTCTTGTCTACAGTTACAGTGTCATTTGTATAGCCTAAGAATGAGCCGACAAGGCGGTTGTAATCCTTAACGCGGTGAAGACGGTAGTAGCCATTCATATCGGCAGCCTCGCCGACATTTGTCTCAGCCCAATAGACCGACGCGCCTGGAAGGGCATTGCCCGCAGCGTCCATAACACGGCCGGTGATATCCTGTGCAGAGAGTTTTGCAGTACATAGTACAGCAAGACTAAAAATGATGTATTTTAGATTTTTCATAGTATCTAAGTTATTGAACATAAATGGTTTAGCGGATACTATCCGCAGCTGAGTTTATGCAATAACCGGAGGGGCCCTTAGACCACTAAGAACCATAAATTCAGACTCGGGAAGAGGAATCTTTCGTCTGTCAAGATACTTTAATTTAAGATTTTCTATCTCTATCTCCACACCCTGATATAGATCCATAAAGATGGTGCAGGAGGTAGGTGTGATGTTGGCAATAAAACTCTTCTCGTAGTCGTACAGATCAATCTCTGTAGAGTGGTCGTGAGTGCAGCCGCAGTTAGATGGAAGGACAATTCCCTCGCCCACTGAGTGAGGGTGGTGGCAACAGCTACAACTGTGGTGGGTAATAAAGTGGTTGCTGCGAGTGCAGTGACAGAGAATAACAGAGAGCATAGCACCACAACTTGCCATAATATATACAGCAAGCAACAACAATGATATTGCTCTTCTAACTCTCATAGTCTACAAATTACTCTGCAAGGCCTGCCTCGACAAGCTTCTCTACCCACGCAGTGGCGTCGGTAGTGGCAACAGTAGTGTCAACCTCGTAGTTGTCAGTGAGGATTTTTACAACATCCTCAACCTCAAAATCGCGACCCTGAAGCTCTTCCCAAAGCAGAAGCGATGTAGGGTTTAGGGCAATTACGCGAGTCATATCGGCACCAAAGCGACCCTGCTTGATGATTACGTGCTCGCCAGCCATCTCTCTAACTTTATATCCTTCTTTTAGTTTCATAGCGCAAAGGTAGTGAAAATTATAATTGTTGATAAAATTTTTGGCAAATTTTTCTTAAAACCCGCAAAAAATTCTATCTTTGCACAGATATAACTACATTGGGAAATTATGCTGTCTATTATTTTTTACATTTATGTAATTATCGAGCTGACCTTCTTCTTTATACTGTCAGTTCTTGCACTTATTGTCTGTTTTCCGTTTGACAAGCCGCGTAGCGTTGTGCACGAGTTGTCAAGGGCAATTTGTATGTGTTTTTGGTATGTGCCTCTTACTTGGAAGCGCAGAATCAAGGGCCTTGAGAATGTTGACAAGAGCAAGAGTTATGTGATTGTTATCAACCACAACTCTATGGCTGATATTATATCGCTCTACTTTGTTCCGCTAAACTTCCGCTGGGTAAGCAAGCGTGAGGTGTTCCGCATTCCGTATATCGGTCAGCTGCTCTCTATCCACGGAGATATTGCTATTGACCGTAGCAAGGGTGCTGACTCTATGCGTAAGGTTACTGAGCAGGGTAAGATGTGGATTGGTAGGGGTGTATCTATTGCTATGTTCCCAGAGGGTACACGCTCTAAGAGTGGCGAGATGGGTAGATTCAAGCAGGGTGCTTTTGCGCTTGCAAAGGAGGCTGGCGTTGAGATTCTACCTGTGGTTATGCACGGAACACGCGATGTATTGAAGAAGAATTTTATGGTCAACTGGCGCAATAGACTCTCTGTAAGTGTTCTGCCTCCAATCTCTGTAGATAAGGTGCAGACAATGCAGACAGCAGAGCTGATTGATTATACCCGAACAATGATGGTTGAAGAGTACGAGAAAATTAGAAAATAGTATATGGCAGAAGTGCAAAAGGTAAATAGTTATGGCGACGACGCCATACAACAGCTCACTCCGCGTGAGCACGTAAGACGACGCACAGGTATGTATGTGGGTACCCCGGGCGATGGCTCGGAGCGTGAGGATGCCCTCTATGTGCTTGTCAAGGAGGTTATAGACAACGGTATTGATGAGTTTATAATGGGCTATGGAAAGACCATTGAGATAACTCTTGAGGATAAGCGCATAACTGTGCGTGACTATGGCCGTGGTATTCCGCTAAACTCTCTTGAGAGTGTTGTCTCTCAGATTAACACCGGTGCAAAGTATGAGCAGGGTGAGGACTCTGCTTTTGATAAGACTGTAGGTCTTAATGGTGTGGGTGTAAAGGCTGTAAACTACCTATCATCGGAGTTTATCGTCCGCTCGGTGCGTGATGGAGAGAGCCGTGAGGTTGTCTTTAGTCAGGGACTGCTTCAGGGTGATAGCCGTCAGAGTGGCGTGAAGGAGAAGAACGGAACCTTCGTAAGTTTTGTGCCCGACCCAGAGATCTTCCCTAACTACGAGTTTAATATTGACTACATCAAGCAGCTGATTCACAACTACGCTTACCTTAATGTAGGCCTTACACTTGTCTTTAATGGCGAGAGTTACTCGTCAAAGAATGGATTGCTTGACCTTGTCAACGACAGTATGGAGAATCAGACAATGCTCTATGCTCCAATCCACCTTACAGGAAAGAATATTGAGATTGCGATGACCCACTCAACAGGTTATGGCGAGACATACTACACCTTTGCAAATAGCCAGAACACTTGGCACGGTGGAACGCACCAGGCCGCCTTCCGTGAGATGGTTGTAAAGACTCTCAAGGACTTCTATCGCAAGGACTACGATCCGGCAGATATCCGTACAGCGATAGTTGCTGCAGTCTCTGTGCGAGTGTCAAATGCGGTCTTTGAGAATCAGGTAAAGTCAAAGCTCGGTAGTAAGGATGCTGCAGAGGGTATCTCTATGCGTCAGTTTATTGGTGAGTTCCTTGCCGTAGAGCTTGATAACTACCTCCACCGCAACCCCGATGTGGCTCAGCTTATACAGCGTAAGATTGTAGAGAGCGAGAAGGAGCGTAAGGCTATGGCGGGCGTGCAGAAGCGAAGCCGTGAGGCAAATAAGCGACTGCTGCTCAATAACAAGAATCTGCGAGACTGTAAGATTCACCGTGGCGACAAGAGCGAGCTTGCTAGCCAGACAATGATCTTTATTACTGAGGGTAACTCTGCATCGGGATCTATTACCAAGTCACGAAATGCACTTACTCAGGCGGTATTCTCACTGCGTGGTAAGCCACTCAATACATTTGGAAAGAAGAAGGCTCAGGCATATGCAAATGACGAGTTTAAGTATCTGCACAACGCGCTCAATATTGACGAGGATGTAGAGAATCTGCGTTATGAGAAGGTTGTAATTGCAACCGATGCCGATGTGGACGGTATGCACATTCGTATGTTGCTGCTTACATTCTTCTTGCAGTACTTCCCAGACCTTATTCGCAACGGCCACCTCTACATTATGCAGACACCGCTGTTCCGAGTAAGAAATAAGAAGCAGACTTTCTACTGCTACTCGGAGCAGGAGCGACTTGAGGCGGTTGAGAAGTGTGGCGCTAAGGCCGAGATTACCCGATTCAAAGGTCTTGGTGAGATCTCTCCAGACGAGTTTGCCGGTTTTATTGGCGACCAGATTCGCCTTGACCGCGTAAGACTTACTAAGGATGACCCTGTGACAGACTTGCTGACATTCTATATGGGTACAAATACATTCGACCGTCAGCACTTTATTATGGACAACCTGCGCGTTGAGGAGGATCTTATTGAGTCACACCTGCAGATTGGTACGGGTGAGGATGAAGAGTAATAAAAAAGAAAAGGTAATGTCATAACTTATAGAACATACCCTATATGGCTGAAGATATAGATTTGATGGATGATATGCCCGTAGCAGAGGAGAGTAGCTCGGGAAAGTATGACCGACTGATGGCCGAGCAGAGCGTGAGCCGTCTGACGGGAATGTTTAAGAATTGGTTTTTGGACTACGCCTCCTATGTAATTCTGGAGCGCGCAGTACCACATATTGACGATGGACTAAAACCTGTGCAGCGAAGAATCCTCCACGCAATGAAGGTTGTGGATGATGGAAGATACAACAAGGTGGCCAATGTTGTAGGTCAGACTATGCAGTACCACCCACACGGAGACCAGAGTATCGGCGCGGCACTTGTGCAGATGGGACAGAAGGATCTGCTTATTGACTGTCAGGGAAACTGGGGTAACATCCTTACAGGTGACCCAGCTGCGGCACCGCGATATATTGAGGCGCGACTCTCTAAGTTTGCCCTTGAGGTGGTCTTTAACCGTAAGACTACGGAGTGGATGCTCTCTTACGACGGACGAAAGGAGGAGCCTGTGGCACTTCCTGTAAAGTTCCCACTGCTGTTGGCGCAGGGTACTGAGGGTATTGCCGTAGGTCTTGCATCTAAGATTCTTCCGCACAACTTCAACGAGCTTATATCTGCCGCTATTGCACACCTTAAGGGTGAGCCATTTGTCCTCTATCCAGACTTCCCTACGGGCGGTATGATAGATGTGTCGCGATATAACGACGGACTGCGTGGTGGTGCGGTAAAGGTTAGAGCAAAGATTTCAAAGGTAGACAAGAGCACACTTGTTATTACCGAGATACCATTCTCAATCACTACAGAGACCCTCAAGGAGTCAATTACTAAGGCTCAGGAGAAGGGTAAGATTAAGATTAAGAACTTTGATGACAATACAGCATCTACAGCCGAGATTGTTGTTCACGTAGCTTCGGGCGAGTCGTGCGATAAGACTATCGATGCGCTCTATGCCTTTACGCTCTGCGAGATATCTATCTCTCCAAACTCTTGCGTTATTAAGGACAAGCACCCAGAGTTTATGGGTGTGAGCGATATACTGCGCCACTCTACTGAGCATACAAAGGATCTGCTTCGTCAGGAGCTTGAGATTCGCCTCGGTGAGTTGAACGATCAGTGGCATAAGGTGTCGCTTGAGCGAATCTTTATTGAGAACAAGATCTATCAGGTGCTTGAGGGTAAGCGCTCTGTAGAGCAGGCTCACGCAGCGGTTGCTACAGCACTGGAGCCATTTGCAAAGCTTTTGCGCCGTGAGATTGATGAGAACGATATTGAGCATCTTGTAGGTCTGCCATTTATCCGAATCTCTCGCTTTAACCTTGATAAGGCCGATAATGAGATTAAGCGCATAGACGAGGAGATTGCAGGCGTTAAGCACGACCTTGCACACCTTGTAGAGTATACAATTGCCTACTATGAGCATATCCGTGAGAAGTACGGTAAGGGTCGTGAGCGACTCTCTGAGATCCGTAGCTTTGATATTATCGACTCAACAAAGGTTGCAGCATCAAATGCTAAACTCTATGTTGACCGTAAGGAGGGCTTCTTTGGTATCGGCAAGGGTATGAAGGATGCAGAGTATGTGTGTGACTGTTCGGATATTGACGATGTGATAATAATCCTTCGTGACGGCCGTTACACTATTAAGAAGGTTGACGAGAAGAGCTTCTTTGATAAGGATATTATATATATAGGTATCTTCAAGCGTAACGATGAGCGTACAATATACAATGTTCTCTATCGTGACGGTGGTAAGAATGGTCCTATACTTATGAAGCGCTGCGCTATTAAGGGTATTACTCGCGACAAGGAGTATAATCTTACTAAGGGCACTGCAAAGAGCGAGATTCTACACCTCAGTGTCAACCCTAACGGTGAGGCGGAGGTGCTCAAGATATACTTCAAGCCGCGTCCACGCCTAAAGAAGGTTATTGTAGACCTTGACTTTGCAACAATCGCAATCAAGGGTCGTCAGAGTCAGGGTAACCTCTTCTCAAGGTATGCTATTCACAAGATTGCAATCAAGAAGAAGGGAACATCTACGCTCAGCGCGCAGGAGATATTCTGGGATGAGGATATCAGAAAGCTCAACAGTGAGGGCAGAGGCCGCTCGCTGGGTATGTTCAAGGGCGAGGATAAGATTGTTGTCTGGACAGCAAAGCATCAGTACTATATTACAGGCTTTGAGACCTCGCAGCACTTCCCAGAGGATACTATTATGGTGGAGAAGTACAACTCTGCACGCATCTACAACCTCTGTTACTTTGACCGTGAGCAGGGCTACTACTATATGAAGCGTTTCCAGCTTGATATGACCGACCGCCTACTGCCATTCCTTGATGAGGAGGGAAATGCAGACTTTGTTGCAATCTGCTCTCGCAATGGTTCAACACTGCGAATTACATACAAGGGTAATAACGCCACAAGGCCAGCAGATGAGATTGCTGTGGACGAGTTTGTGGGTGTAAAGAGCCGCAAGGCAAAGGGTAAGCGACTGACTACATACGATGTTGACACTCTTGTATTTATCGAGCCAGAGGAGCCAGAAGAGGTAGAGGAGCCTATAGTGCCTGACGATGAGGGTGTAGAGAGTATAGATGAGGGCGTTGAGGCTGATGTTGAAATTCCTGATTTGATGACTGAGGATGAGGAGTATAGCGCTTCACAGTTAGACCTATTCTAAAAAGCTACGGGATGCGAGTCTATTTAATAGGATATATGGGGTGCGGTAAGAGCACCGTAGCTCGTAAGGTCTCGCGCTTTGCACACCTTGAGGTTGTAGATACCGACACAATGGTAGAGCAGCGCGAAGGTGCAACGGTGGCAGATGTTATAACCTACCAGGGCGAGGAGTACTTCCGCGCAGCCGAGAGGGCAGTGCTTGAGGATACTGCAGTGTTGGAAAATACGATTATCTCTACCGGTGGTGGACTGCCCGTGTGGGGCGATAATATGGAGCTGATGAAGCAGTTGGGACTTACTATCTACCTTCGTCGCTCGCCTGAGAATATTATCTCGCGACTCTCACCTTATGGCCGTCAGAAGCGACCAAAGATTCGTGGAATGAACGATGAGCAGTTGCTCGCTTTTATGACAGCACATATGGCAGAGCGAGAGCCTGTATACTCACTTGCAGATGTAGTTATCGAGTGCGACCAAATGGCTGATAGAGAGGTTGTTGATACTGTTATTGAGAAAATTTTGAACCTAAAACGATAAATTATGAAAAGATTTTTGTTGATAGTTGCCGCGGCTGTTGTAGCTCTTACAGCATCGGCTCAGATGAAGATTTCTGGAACGCTTCGTGATACTAATGGTAAGGGTATTGCAGGTGTTACTGTGAGCGATGGATTTAGTTGCGTTGTGACAGATGCTAAGGGTAAGTACAAGATGACAACATCATCTGATGCTGTGCACGTATTCTACTCTATTCCATCAGCCTATAAGGTAAATGTAAAGGATGGTCATCCAGACTTTTACCAGACGCTCAACAGCAAGGTTAAGAAGTACGACTTTACCCTTACTCCAAACCCTACCGAGGAGAAGGCCTTCCGTCTGCTGATGATTGCCGACCCGCAGGCGCAGTGTAACTTCCACGTAAAGAGATTTGCGACAGAGACAGTGCCAGATGTTCGTGCATATGTTGATGCCCAGACGCTGCCTTGCTATGGCGTTACACTTGGCGATATTGCATATACAGAGGGTAAGCACAAGTGCAACAAGTATATGCAGCCTATGAAAGAGGCAATGGCTTACGATAAGAGCCACCTGCTTATTTTCCAGACCATTGGTAACCACGACTTTACAGAGCCGCCAGTGAAGCTTGATAAGGGTACAAGCACCTATAATCTTGCCTACCAGCGCGCCTTTGAGAAGGTCTTTGGTCCGGTAAACTACTCTTGGAATCGCGGTGATGTGCATATTGTATCTATGAAGGACTATATTGCCGATGACAACCCAAATAAGTTCCGCTATCACAAGGAGTATGGCAACCCTTGTTTTACAGATGAGCAGCTTGAGTGGCTTCGTCAGGACCTTGCTGCAGTGCCAAAGGATAAGATGGTAATTCTCTGCCTACACATTGGTCTTTACAATCGTATGAGAAAGAATGTTGAGGCTGTGCGTCTGTTGATCTCTAAGTTTAAGGAGGCTCATATTATGATTGGCCACACCCACTTTATGAATAACAATGTAAATAAGTATGGCATCTACGAGCACGTTCACGCAGCAGCAAGTGGTGCATTCTGGTGGAGTAACCTTAACGGTGACGGAGTGCCAAACGGATACTCTATCTACGATATTGAGGGCGCGCACATTAAGAATTGGTGGTATAAGGCTACTGGATACGACATCTCATATCAGATTCGCCTCTACCGCGGTGATGCAGAGTTTGGTGGTGAGTTTGAGAAGTTTAAGTACCCATACTCTCACGACACAATCCTTGCAAATGTCTTCAATGCAGACCCAGAGTGGAAGGTATATCTCTATGAGGATGGTGTGCTTACCGGCGAGATGGAGCGCATACCAGTTAGCCGTGATAGCGTGCCAGAGGTTGATTCAAGCCGCGATTGGTATGCTGTAGGTTACCATATCGGTGTTGTGGGTAGAAGCTACGGCAAGGTTACCGATTGCAGAAGTAAGTGGAATGGTGGCGGCCGTAAGGGTTACCTTACATCTTGTAACCACCTCTACCGTCTAAAGCTCAACAACCCTAATGCAAAGGAGATTAAGGTTGTTGCAAAGGATACAAATGGAAATGTCTATGAGCAGACCCGCATTACTGAGAGTTTTGACTACTCTGAGTGCGAGCTTACAAATAGACTTATGGCTACTCCACGCACAGAGCTGGATAAAACTTATTAAGATTTACAGCAATGAACAATAACGCCCCGATAGGAATTTTTGACAGTGGAATGGGTGGGCTGAGCGTCTGGCAGGAGATTGCCGAGGCTCTGCCAGGAGAGTCGCTGATATTTTTTGGTGACGGCGCCCGCTGTCCATATGGTGGAAGGAGTCGAGAGGAGATTCTGCGCTTTACTGTAGAGTCTGCCCAGAGGCTTCTTGCTGAGGGGTGTAAGATGATTGTTGTGGCGTGCAATACGGCAACGGCTGTGGCTATAGATTTTCTTAGGGAGAGCTATCCTCAGATACCTTTTGTTGGCCTTGAGCCTGCCGTAAAGCCTGCTGCACTGACGACAAAGAGTGGAACGATAGCTGTCCTTGCTACTGCTCGCGCACTTGAGGGGGAGCTGTTTTTACACACCTCGGCGCAGTATGAGCATAGTGTTAAGATTCTCAAGGCTGTGGGAGAGGGTTTTGTAGAGATTGTTGAGCGCGGAGAGGAGAATAGCGCTGCAGCGGAGAGTGCTGTTCGCGCTGTTATTGAGCCTCTTATTGCACAGGGGGCTGACAAAATTGTGCTTGGATGTACCCACTATCCATTCTTGCGACAGACCATTGAGCGTGTGATAGGGGATAGAGATGTTGAAGTTATAGACTCTGGTAGAGCAGTCTGCCGCAGAGTGGCACAGTTGCTTGATAATTTTGCACTTTGGGCTGATGAGGATAATGAGCCAAAGTATGAGTTTATGACTCTTGCTGATGATGATTATTTAGATAGATTGATTTTTAGAGCATATGGATGTTTTAGTGAAGAGGAGACCGAAGAAGACGACCAAACCTGCGACCAAGAGGGATAGTGATACTGTAGAGAGCGTAGATAGATTCCGCACAGCACGATGGGTGTTGGGCTTTGTCTTGCTTGCCGTAGGTATCTATCTCTTTATAACACTTTGTCACTATGTGGCAGACTGGAATCAAGAGGCAAATAGCTCTGGAACAAGTGGCTCGTGGATATCTTCACTGCTTGTTAGTGATAGCTTTGGACTCTTCGGACTACTTGTGCCTGTGATGATAATCATTTTCGCCTTTAAAATCTTTATGAATAGGGTGAAACTCTATGACCATACACTCATCTCATTTGCTCTTGTTACAATCCTTGGCTCGCTTACGCTGGGTGCCATCTTTGGTGCCGATGGAGATGTGTTCCAGAGTGGTTGGGGTGGCGCGTTTGGTATTACTATTATTGAGGATAAACTTGAGCCTGCGATAGGTATGGCTGGTGTGACTATCTCGCTGATTCTCAGTTGGATACTTACTGCTCTATTTATCAATGTCCGCGTTATTGACCTATTCAGCTCGCTGGGTAATGGCCTTGTAAATAAGGGCAAGGGTCTTGTAGATAAGGTTACCCACCGTCCAGAGAAGGATGATCCTGCAGGGGATGATAAGAGAGATGTTATCACTCCGTCAACCACTACTCCAGTGCCTGTAGTTGTCCCTGTTACCACTCCAACACCTGAGCCAGAGCCAGAGCCAACGCCCGAACCAGAGCCAGATCCGGTTGTTGTGCCAGTTGTTGCGCCAGCGCCAGTTGTTGTTCCTGAACCAGAGCCAGAGCCAGAGCCGGAGCCTATCATTGTGCCCGAGCCAGTAGCCGATCCGCTGATTGTAGAGGTTATTGACCCTGAGGGAGATAAGGAGGTAACTGATAGCGATGCAGACAAGCATATACCATTCAACCCTGATAGAACTCTGCACTATAAGGCACCGTCTGTAGAGCTTCTTGATGAGCGTGAGAGTACATCAGAGGTTAGTGATGAGGAGATTGAGGAGAATACACGACAGATTGAGCAGGTACTTGCCGACTTTAAGATATCAATCCTCAATGTCAAGGCTACAACAGGCCCTACAGTGACCCTATATGAGGTAGAGCTTGATCGTGGTATGAAGGTGGCAAGGGTTGAGAGCCTCTCAAAGGAGATTGCTCAGGCTCTTAAGGCCAGCAGCGTCCGCATTGCCCCTATTCCTCAGAGCGGTACGGTGGGTATTGAGGTGCCAAACCGCCATCCATCTATTGTATCGATGCGAGCTGCGTTGCGTACAGAGCGTTTCCTTAACTTTAAGGGCGAACTACCTGTGGTTATTGGTAGAAATATTCAGAATGAGTGCATAGTCTTTGACCTTGCCAAGATGCCACACCTGCTTGTTGCGGGTGCAACGGGTACAGGTAAGTCTGTAGGCCTAAATGTTATTCTGACATCGCTTCTCTATCGTAAAGACCCTTCTCAGCTCAAGCTTGTGCTTATTGACCCTAAGCAGGTTGAGTTCTCGCTCTACGAGGGGTTAGGCAACCACTTCCTTGCTCGTATGGAGAGCGAGGAGGAGAATATTGTTATTGATGCTCAGAAGGCTGTCTACACACTCTATTCGCTCCTTGCTGAGATGGAGGAGCGACTCAAGAAGTGCCGTCTTGCTGGTGTGAGAAATATTACGGAGTATAACGATTTGGTGCGTAGATGCAAGGTTGCCGAGCGCGAGATTATGCCTTACATCGTGGTGGTTATTGACGAGTATGCAGACCTTGTGACGCAGTCAAAGCTTGTTGAGATGCCTGTTATGCGACTTGCAGCAAAGGCTCGTGCCGCAGGTATTCACCTGATACTTGCAACACAGCGACCTTCTGTAGATATCCTTACAGGCCGAATCAAGACCAACTTCCCTGCCCGTATAGCCTTCCGTGTGGCTACTCGTGTGGACTCGGGAACAATCATCGACCAGCCAGGTGCACAGGCTCTTATTGGTCGCGGAGATATGCTCTTTTCGGAGCCTTGCGCTCTTACCCGTCTGCAGTGTGCTTTTGTTGATACTCCAGAGGTTAAGCGCCTTGTGGACTATATAGCAAGTCAGCCTTCACCAACAGGTATGCCTTACTCTCTGCCAGACTACGAGGAGAGTGGTGGCGCCTCTACAGCAGGTGGTAGCAGTAGCGCCGATGCTGATTTGGGTAGTGAGAGCGGTGCGGCAATAAAGTACGATGCTCTATTTGCAAATATCGCGCGTGATGCTGTCGGTGGCGGAGAAAACTTCTCTACATCCTATATCCAGCGTACCTACGAGGTGGGTTTTGTACGCGCTGGTCGTATTATGCTTCAGCTTGAGCGTGCAGGCATTGTCGGCCCGCAGGTGCCAGGCGCAAAGTCTCGCGATGTGAAGATTACAGACCCATATGTTTTGGAGGCAAAGTTGCAGGAGTTAGGCGTAGTTTAGCACTATGAGATTTGTAACACTTACCATATTTATATTATTGTCGGCCTTAACAGCCTCGGCACAGTCGCTGCTTGATACTTTTGAGAGCAGTCTTAAGAGCTTAGGTCTCTATAGGGTGGAGTTTGATGTCTCGTTAGATAGTGACTACACCCTTAAGGGGGAGTATATTGTAGACAAGCAGAACTTCTATGTCAAGCTTGGCGGTGTTGAGCTCTATGTTACAGATGGCGTAAAGTACGAGGTTGTGGCGCAGAGGGGCGAGGTTGTTATAGACAGCGCCGAGAGTTTGGGTAGCGACTTGCTCA
>JAFOYS010000227.1 GCA_017391435.1 Alistipes sp.
ATCAGTTTATACACTGTATCCACATCCTTGCCCTTCTTTGCAAACTCTGCAATAGAGATTGGCTGTGGAGCGCCCTTCTGAGCAATGTTGAATGTCCAAGTAAGTGGCTCCTGACCCTCTAATGTAGCGGTGATTGTTACAACAGCTGTACGCAGAGTGCCTGTATTCTCCTGAGCGGTATATGTAAGGCTGTTCTTTGCGCTATCATAAGCAAGAGTAAGCCACTCTGCGCTGCTTGTAACAGAGATAGCCCAAGGGCCAACATAGTTAAATACAACATCCTCAATAGTAGTAGCCTCTGTAGAGCCCTCCTCAGCAATAACAACCTGCTCGTCGCTATCTGGAACCGCTACATTTGCTGCAACAAGAGGAATCTGACCTACTGCACCCTCAAGGCGGTAGATGCAGACATCTTTGTAAACGGTACTACTATTTTGATTACTTACAAAGTAGCCGCTTGTGTTATATCTCAACAAATTACCCTTGTAGGTACCCTCAGTATTGGCAATAGTAGCGACTGCAGTTGAGCCGTCGATTGTAATTGCAAAAGATGTATCAGCACTACAATAAACCTGGTTAATAAGGTAAGTTGAGCCTGTAGAGGTAGATACGAGGAACTTCTCACGAGCCTCATCGTATAGGCTGAATGTGCCATCAACAACACCATCAAATAAGATAAGCTGCTGAAGATCCTCGCCACCAAATATATAGTTTCCAGCCTTTGTTACATCAGCAACACCACGCTTAGCACTTGTAGATGTTTCAGAGGCGTTGCTATAGAGTTTAGTACTAAGTGCCTTATCGTAGTCCTTTGCCACAATAGCAATAACATCGCCCTGCTTAAGTGTCGCTGCATCGTAAACAAGAGCCCAAGGGTCGATAGGTGCAATATCTGTCATATTTACACTAAAGCGTGTAACCATACCAGCCTCAAAAGCAAGAGACTTACCCTCTGGGATAACACTCTTCTTAACATATGCCTTCTTGTCTGTAACTACAGCAATGCAATACTCGTCGCCCGCCTCAAGGGTTGTTGGCAGAAGTGTAAAATATACTTCGTCCGCAGCTGTTGTAGCAACCGAAATAGTGTTGCAACCGCTCTGAACAGCAAAGTCGTATGGAGTTGCAAGGTCTGCAACAACGCTACCTGCAAGAGCCTTACCAGTTGCTGTAAACTCAACCTTTACAACCTTCTCATCTGCTCCTATATTAAGATTGTTGATGCTCATCTTTGCAACAGATGCCACACGAGTAAAGCGCACCTGCTGTGCCTCTGTAGGCTGAGCAGCAGTAGCTACAGGCAGAGATACCATAAGGTCTGCTGTTGGGTCATAAGAGCCCTCGGCCATACTCTGGTGTGCTGGCAGAGCAAGGGTAGCCTGGCTAACTGACTGTGCAGCAACATAACCGCTTGCAGGGTATACTACAACATACTTATACTCCTCCTTGCCTGGGTTTAGTGCAAACTGAGCGCCGATAACGGCCTTGCCCGCTTCGTTGCTATATGTT
Organism: Alistipes sp.; assembly: GCA_017391435.1. Lineage (GTDB taxonomy): Bacteria > Bacteroidota > Bacteroidia > Bacteroidales > Rikenellaceae > Alistipes. The sequence continues at coordinate 1,510 of JAFOYS010000227.1, forward strand.
ACATCTGTAGCTACGGCAAGAGCATCTGTCTGCTCAAGAGCCACAAAGGTCTCGTTCTCACTCCACGAGAAGAGTGGTGTTTCAGTTGATGTATCTACAGCAGTACGAGTAGACTCGGCAACAAAATTCACAACAACACTATTGTTAACACCCTGATTAACAGCCTCCTCAAAATTATTCTGGCACGCTGTTGCAGCTACTGCAGCTGTCAAGGCGAGGGTCAAAAGTCTAAAAATTCTTTTCATAGCCATCCATTTTTTAGAGTTCAAAATCACTGTCATTGTAACCCGAATCCTGACCCGGTTCACCATAATCTCCATAAGTAGAGCTCAATGAAAAGCCCCTCTCCATCTTCAACTCCTGCACATCAAATATAGGTGCGGAGTAGACTTTTTCACATCTTTTCATAACTAATCTAAATTTTATGTTTTGTTAATAATTTTCTACTGCGGCATCTGCTGCCACTCTGCAGGTATAGAGGCGTAGTCCGTAAGGCCCGTGCAATCAGCAAAGCAACCCTGGTGGGCAGTCTTGTTGCTCGGAATGCGTGGGAAGTCTGTTCCCTGAACGCGCTCGTAGAGGTGGACCTTCCGTCCGTCAATCATCGTATATGGACTCTCGCCCTTAACAGCGCTACAACCCGCAAAACAGCAATCTATAAAGCTTATTCGGCGTACAGTATCAAAGAGCCCTACAGGAATTGTCTTAAGTGCCGAGCAACCATAGAAACAGTACGAGAAGGCAATACTTGTGGTCTTTGTGCCAACAGCCGAGAATAGACTCTCTGGAATAGTCTCAAGCTGTGTACACTCTGCAAAGGTCTCCTCAAAACTCTCAATGGCAGGGTTGTTTGCAAATAGACCCTCTGGCAGACTCTTGAGCGATGTACAGCCAACAAACATAGCCGTTACATACTTAAGCTCTGTGCAGGATGAGAGCAGGTTTGCAGGTATTGTCTCAAGCGCAGTACAGTCTGCAAAGGCGCTGTTGAAGTGGGTAGCCCTTGTACAACTTGCAAACAGACCCTCTGGCAGAGTCTTGAGCGATGTACAGCCCGTAAATGCGTTTGTAAACTTAAGCTTTGCAGTGCCCAGCGGCTTGAATAGGTCGGCAGGGATATTTGTAAGCTTTGGACAGTTAAAGAATATCTGCTTCATTGAGGTTATTGTTGTCACCTCTGGGAAGATAGAGCCCTCAATAGTATGAAGCTCTGGACAGCTCATAAACACAGCCTCAAAACTTGTTGAGTCGACCTTTGTGCAGGTAGCAAAGAGTCCCGCAGGGATGGTCTGAATACCCGACTTTGAGAAGAGGTTGTTAAAACCGCCAGAGGCAGCCTCTGTACAGTGGTCAAAGAGCTTTGCTGGCACAGTCTTGAGGTTCTTACACTCGTAGAAGATATATGCATAGTCTGCCAAGTCGTAGTCTCTAACATCGTCAAAAAGCGACTCTGGAACAGACTCCAGCGCGGTATTGGCAAACATAGACTCAAACTCATATGCTGCCCCCATACCCCTTAACAATCCCGCAGGAATTGAGCGGAGCGAAGTACAGTCTGCAAAACAATATGGGAATGACTTTGCCGATGTCAGACCGTCAAAAACACCCTCCTCAACTGTTGTCAGCGAGCTACAACCCTGGAACACAGAGCCTACAGTCTTAACCTTTGACAGACCCTTGAATGTATCTTTTTTGACACTCTGAATACCTGACGAGAGGTAGAAGAGCGCCTCAAGATTTGTTACCTCGCTACAGTTCTCAAACATCGCCGCAGGAACCTCAGTAAGCGAGAGACAGCCCGCAAACATATACTTGATATTTGTTGCCGAAGTGGCACTCTTCATCAGATTTGCAGGGATAGCCTCAAGATTTGTGCAGGCATAACACACACCCTCATAATTTGTTGCAGCACTGTTATTTGCAAATATTGACTCTGGAATGGTTTTGATAGCTGTAGCACCAAAAACATACTCAAATCGTGTAATATTTGGACAAGCAGCAAACAGTCCCTCTGGCAGTGCAGTAAGCCTTCCCTCGGCTATAGCGCCCTCAAGCTCTGCAGGGTAACTATTTTTGTAGTTTCCGCTGTTTATTAGCAGCGACTCGTCTGTAATGTTAAAGTTTGTACCCGTGCCGTAAAATGCGTAGTACATCTCCTCTGCCAATGGGTTATTTGCAAAAAGGCCCGCAGGAATCTGACTTACCGATGCAGTATAGCGGAAGCAGTTTGAAAATTTCTTTGCCTTTGTAGCATATGTAAACAGACCCTCTGGAATCTGCTGCAGACGCTCGCAACCCAAGAATGCCGCCACAAACGAGCCAACCTCCTCAAACGAGCCTGCAACATCGTTTGGAATAGAGAGCAGATTGACACAACCCTTACACATATTGGCTGCATTCTTATATCCCATCTTACCCCACGAGTGGATGCGGCGTAGCTCTGGACAGATCTTGTCGTTGTAGCTAAACTCAAGGTTGTGAATACCCTCTCCAGAGATGATAATTGTGTAGATACCTGGCTCGGCATAGTCCTTATATACACGCTGAGACTCGTACGATCCGGGCTCGCTGCCATCACCAAAGTCGGCAGTCATCTTACCACCATTTTGATAGGTAAGTATCGGCGCAGCAACAACTCTCTGACCAGGAACTGTTGTCTCCACCTCATAGATAAGCTCTTCTGTATCAGTACCAATCTGCCAAACTACTACACTGTCCTCAGCAACATTCTCGCCCGAGCCAACCTTCACTGTCAGCGTTCCCTTGCGCTCAAGACGGTTATCTGCCGGACTAAATGTCACGACCAACTTGTTACCACTGCGCTGAGCGGTAAACCAACTCTCCGAGCAGGCAATCTCCCACTCAAACGAAGGGTCAACATCTACAACAAAACTATCAGCGCCACCATTGTAGTCTGCAAATACATAGTTGCTTGCAAACTCAATGTATGCAGGCAGCGCTGGCTCCGACGGCTCGTTTGGATCATCCGGATCTGACGGGTCGCTTGGATCGCTAGGCTCTGACGGATTTGAAGGCTCCTCCGTACCATCACCACCACCTGGCTGTGGCTCCTCTACTACACTCCCAGGAGTACAACAGAGCGCCAAAGCAGCAAAAAACACTGCAAAGAATAGACTCTTAAATCTCATATATTTGTACCTTTATTTTATTTATAATGAACCTTTTATGTCCACAATCGAATGGAATATTTGCAAAAATATGAAATTTTTCTGAAAAATAAAAACAGATAAACATTTTTTTAAATAATTAAACAATGCCCTGTCTAATAGGTGCATATACGAGTTTTAGAACATAACACTTGTGTTTATGGGAAATATTAAAAAAATTATATGATATATAGCTACATATTATCTGATATTCAAGAGCGTAAATAGTTCAATGACAGCTTTATACAAAGCCAGAGTAGCGCAAATTTTTTAGGGGGGGTAGAGGGCTGTAAAAAATAGATATATTTTTTTGTTTTTTGAGCACTTTTGCTTACCTTTGTGAGACTGTTTATATAACCCAAGTGAAAAAGCAACTAACATACATACTAACCCTAATGTTGGCTCTGCTGGCTGTACCATCAATGGCACAGCAACGAATCATTATATCTGACACTACATCGTATGAGATTCACTTCCGCTGGGACAAGTCAAGGCTCGATACAAACTATCTTGGCAACGACCGCACATTCAAAACCCTTGCTCAGGATATCGACTCTATAGGCGTAAACAAGATTGACTCGGTTGTCATCGTCTCACAATCCTCTCCAGAGGGTCCATACTACTACAACCAGAATCTATCTGCTCGTCGTGCCGCCACTATGCGTGGCTATATGGAGCGCCGCCACCCAGAGGTTCGTGACCGCCTTACGGTAAACCCTGACGGTGAGTCGTGGGAGCAGTTGCGCCACTACATCGCCCTTGATAAGAAGCTCAGCCCAGGAACAAAGAGGCGTCTGTACAACATTATCAACGACCGCAGTGTGCCTATTGAGATCAAGAAGCGCAGACTCTCAAACGATGTGGCATACCGCTACCTGTACAAAAAGTACTACCCAATAATCCGTAACTCACGAATACAGGTTGTCTACCAGAAGCTCAACTTTGAGAAGTATGGGCCTATGCAGCTGCCAGAGCCTACATTCCACAAGCAGGCTCCAAAGGCAAATATTGAGCCACTGAAGGTTATTGCCCGCCAGCTGTTCACTCCCGATACGGTAATGCTCTTTGCCTGCAAGACAAACCTGCTCTACGATGCCGTTACGGCGCTTAACTTTGAGCTTGAGATGCCTATAGGCAACCATTGGTCCGTAGCCGTGGAGGATGTCTTCCCGTGGTGGGAGACGGGCAATAAGTACTGTCTCCAGATGTGGGAGATGGGTGCCGAGGCCCGCTACTGGTTTAGGAACAACAAGTACTATGCTCAAAAGTTGCAGGGCCACTTCTTGGGTCTGTACGGTATGAGCTCTAAGTTTGACTTCCAAAACGACTACGACATCTGCTATCAGGGAGAGTATTGGTCCGCAGGTCTTACATATGGCTACTCAATGAAGCTGACACGCCATCTGAATATGGAGTTCTCGCTCTCTGTTGGCTACCTATCATCCTCATACCGCCACTACTACCCTGCCGACGACTACAGCCTGCTGTGGCGCGACAAGTCTAAGGTGGGTCGTATAAGCTATATCGGTCCGACAAAGGTAAAGGTGGCTCTTGTATGGCCTATCCGCATACCGTATAAGAAGAAAGGAGGTGTGCTGTGAGGTATCTAAAGGCGCTACTGCTACTACTGCTGCTACTGACAGCCTCTTGTCACCGTCGCCCGCTCTTTGACCCTGAGGATACGGCAATGCTCAAGGTAAGGCTTGTCACAGAGGGCATACATAATGTCACCTGCGACATCTACAACCCAAATATTGAGGTTCCGCCGATAACTTCAGAGATGCTCCGAGTGCTTATCTATGACCAGAGTGGAGATCAGGTACTCTCGCAGGGATTTATCTCACACAAGAGCATTGACAGCGACGGATACGAGCTCTTCAGCACTCCGCTTGCGCTGTCAAAGGGTTACTACAAGCTGCTTAGTTACAACTTTGACCTTGACTATACAAAGGTTAACAACGAGAGTCGCTACAACACTATTGAGGCTACAACACAGGTTGTTCCGCAGTACTACTATAGCCGCTTTGGCTCACGCGCCGAGGGTGTTGGAACTATCTACTACTCGCCTGAGCACCTTATGGTGGCTCGCGCGCCAGAGCTTGAGATTAAGGAGCACCAGGGTTCAAAGAACATTGAGCTTGACGCATATACAATTGTTGACACCTACTACATACAGATAAAAATTACCGGTGCAAAAAATATGGCGCAGAACGCTAAGTGTCAAGCAATGCTTACAGGAGTCTCGGCCTCAAACTGCTTTGGACCGAACATACGCGACAAGCACACCCCCGCCGCGCTCTACTTTGAGATGCAACGCAGCGTCGACCCAAATACCCGCGAGGGAGAGAACGAAGATGTGCTTTGTGCCGTCTTTAACACCTTTGGAAAGATTCCGGAGGCACACAGTGACCTAACAATAACCCTGAGCATCCTTACCCGTGACGGTAAGACACACCAGAAGGTTATAGATATGGAGCCTATATTTGACACAGACAATGCCCGCGAGAGACACTGGCTGCTTATTGAGGAGGAGTGGGATATTCCAGAGCCGATAGCCCCTGAAGGTGGTGGTGGCGGATTTGCGCCAGATGTAGAGGATTGGGAGGATATTGAGGAGACCATCCCTATTGGACCAAGACAGTAACAAAGTTTAATAACACAATATTAACCAAACACAATTAACAATTTTTATTAACCAATTTTTTAAAACTATGAAGAAGTTTTTCTTATTGGCAGCTCTTGTAGGTGTAGCATTTACAAGCTGCGTGAAGAATGAGGGTGTTGCAACTATTGCAAACCAGAATGAGATTACCTTTGAGGTAGCTAAGTACAAGGCTTCATCTCGTGCAGAGATAGCTTACCCTACCAACATTCCATTTGGAACTTACGCTTACTATGAGAATTTTGAGAACGTAGGCGTTCACACTCTCTACATCGACAACGCTGAGATCGTTTACAAGCCGACGGCAGGCGACAAAGGTTACTGGGCAGCTAAGAGCCATACCTACTTCTGGCCTACACAGGGTCACCTTGACTTTGTAAGCTACTCTCCTTACAATGCAGACGCAGCAAGCCCTGCAGTTCCAAAGATTAGCGACAATGATGAGCAGCAGACTCTTAAGTACGAGACCTTCAAGGTTGACGCTGCAAACCCAGTAGATATCCTCTACTCTGACAAGGCAATGCAGCAGACTGCAAACACTCTTAACTACGGTTTTGTAGGTGTTCCAACTCTGTTCCACCACGCTCTTGCAAAGCTTAACATCCTTGTTAAGGCTTTCCGTATGAACAACCGTGACGAGTCTCCAGAGGCTGTAACAAACTGGGAGATTACTGTTAATAAGATTACCCTTTCAAATATCTACGATGAGGGTTCTCTTACTATGACAACTACAAATGTTCACAATGCTGGTGCTACTACTGTTAAGTGGGCTAACGCTATCACTACAGTTGCTTACGATGTATGGTCTAACACAAGCTCTAAGACATCTAAGGTATGGGAGTGCCCACAGGATCTTAGTACTACAGCTCGTACTTACGGTGCTGGTACTGCAGATGTTGCAGAGAACTACTTTATCCTTCCACAGGCTCTTGCTCAGGATGTTCAGCAGATTACTATTGACTACACTATCAAGACAATGGCTCCTGGTGGTCAGGTTGGTACTAAGGATTACTCTGTAACTAAGAACTTCAGCGAGTTCCCAGCAGTTCCAGCTTGGGAGCAGGGTAAGAACATTACTTACACTGTTGAGATTGACCCAATCGGTGATGAGATCCACTTCGCTCCTGCAGTTGTTGACTGGGAGAATGTTAACGGTACAATTTCAATCTAATTTAACCATTTAGGGTATTGAGGGCTGATAACCCTCAATACTCACAAAGACAAAGGCTAATGTCAAGATTTGTATACATACTTTGCATAGTTCTACTTGCCACTTCGTGCGTAGAGGTTAGCACTACAGAGAAGTTCTCTGAAGATGCTATCTGCTTCGGCACGCAAGATGGCGAGAGTTCTCGTGCGGCAACACTTGTCGGAAGTTCAAACAGCGCAGCCTTCCGCTCTGAGCCATTCTCGGTCTATGGAGATTGGATTAGACCAAACGGCGAGCGCAAGGAGGTGTTCCACGATGTCAAGGTAAGCTATACAACAGACGGCGATGCCCCTACAGGGTGGATCTACGACCCTATACAGCACTGGCAGATGGATGGTCGCTACGAGTTTAGAGCCTACTGGCCAGCCTCGGCAACTGTTCTTGGTACTGCAACAGCCCAAACTCTTGCCTTGGAGTACAATATGTTGCTACGCAATGACGATATGATGGTTGCCTATGTAGGTTGTCCGACAAAGAACAGCGGCAAGCCTGTATCGCTCAACTTCCACCACACCCTCTCTGCCGTAGCGGTTAAGTTCCAGGCCCCTGGTGCCGAGTGTGAGTACAGACTAAAGCATCTGTTCTTTACATCTCTTAATTATATAGGTGCGTTGCCATACAATCTGACAGACACAGAGCCAGATGTTACAGAGAGTTGGGTATATGGAGCCCGTAGCTATGTAAACCCAGAGGATATTATGGCCTCAGAGCGTCTGCGCGAGTGGAGCAGCAGCTCTGGACAGGTTATCCCAGAGTCGGCAGATGACTATCCAGAGCTCTTTGACCTCTTCCTTCCACAGCCGCTTGTTGTCGGTCAGGGTATTGCACAGCCAAGCATAACCTTTACCCTTGATGTTAAGTGGGCGACTACCGACACCATAACAATGACCGTAGCCCTGCCGACAAAGAACAGTGCGGGCGAGGATATGGTATGGCGTGCCGGCAGAAAATATATATATGTAATAACTGTGCAGCCAGATAAGTTTGATGTCGAGGTACGCACAACAAAGTGGGACGAGGTAGACGCCTCAGTCGGAGATTTAGACTTTTAAGCGATGAATAGATTTATATACATAGCACTATTTGCACTGCTAACGGCAATCAGCTGCACCCACACCGAGACGACACTACACTCGGAGTCGGGCTCGCTGAGCGTTGAGCTAAATGCCGTTGCTCCTACCCGTGCCGTAACCCCTGGCGATGGAGATATCTACACAGGTGGCGGTATGGAGGATGTTACGCTTGTGCTTGTAAACTCTATGGGATATATCTCTGAAATTCAGCGTATAACAAACCTAACAGGCCAGGAGCAGACGGTAAAAAAGGTAACCTTTGTAAACCTTGATGTAGGTAACTATATGCTCTATGCCTATGCAAATACAGAGCGTAGCCTACTTTCGGAGGTTAGAACAATGCTCAATCAACTCTCTGTCGGCAGCGCCTTTGACAGTGCACGCTACGACGCTCTCTTTACAACCCTTAGGGATCGCAACACTCCAGTGATTGACTCTTCACACCCACTGCTGCTCACCGCTGCAAAGGCTGTAAGTATCGGTGTAGAGAACTCCTCTACAACAATTGATATGCTCCGACCTGTAGTCTGGTTTGAGGTAAGGGTATACAACCACTCCGACTACCCTATGCTAATTGACGATATATCATTTAGCAACTTCAACCCATCTACAAGCTACATTCTGCCCAAAGATGGTACTATACCAACATCTGCAAAATACCGCTCGCTGCCGCTCTACGACACTATACCGGCGGGTCTGATATTACTGTGGCTGCAGCCACAGAGAGTTGTGTGTACCTCACGCCACTCTTTGAAAATCGCGCACCATCTTACACTATGAGCCTCACGGCAAAGGTTGATGCTGGCGGCACAGAGACCGTTAAGGCTATCAACACCTCGGACAGCTTTATGCTCAAAAACCGCAGTACGGGTCGTTACCTTGTAGATAATGGTTCGGGTAGATTAGCCCTCGTTTCGTCAGTAAACAGTGCAGTAAGCCAGGATCACGCATTGTGGCGTTTTAGTGGCACAAGTAGTGGTTATATGACCAATGTAGGTACAGGCAAACGCTACTACCGTGGCACATCGTCAGCCACATCTGGCAGTAACCTTACATTCCAGGTCAATAACAACGGTTATCTACTCATATACTACAACAATAGATACTACCTACGCGACAATAATGGTACTGCAAATTTTGGCAATACAACCAGTTCCACCCGCGAATGGATTATAGAGAAGAGTGGTGGTAAAACTGCGTCTATAAGCAACCGCCAGATAAATATTGTTGACCGCCAGACCGCTGCCGTAACACCAATGACCGAGCAACTGAGAAATCAGCACATAAAGATAGTTATAAACGCCTACTTTAATGAGACTGACGGCAAATTTAACTTTACCGTACTGCCTTGGGTAGAGAAGAACGAGGAGACGGAGTTTAATTAACCGATATTGATTGCACAATGAACAGACTACTGATATATACTCTACTTTTGCTACTCTTTAGCGGCTGTACTGTAAGTGATACTGACAGTGCGGTGGCCAAGGATGGCGAGGCTGTGGAGATGATTCTAAACTTTGGAGCGCAAGATATTGACAACAACATTGTCACTCGTCAGACTATGCCCGAGATCTCTGACGAGGCAAAGATCTACAACCTCTACATCTTTATCTTTGATAGTAATGGCAATAAGATTTATGGTAGGTATTTTGATGTTGCCGATGTGCTTGACTCTGCTGCTGAAGTAACCTCGTCAACCGAAGATGCGTGGTATGTAACTGTGCCAGAGGGAGATAGTCAAGAGTGTTCTGGAACAATCAAGATTCACACCATCCCCCGCACAGGCTGTAAGATTTTCGGAGTATCAAATATTGACTCAAAGATGGTTAGCATATCTCCGGAGGTGCTAAACCAAGTGCAGGATCAAGACGAGTTGTTAGATATGGTCGTATCGCTCAATCAGGAGTTTGTTGAGCGTAGTGGATACTTCCCTATGACCGGCGAGCTCTCACCGGTAAACACTGCATCACTCTCTGGTACGCTCAATCTGCGCCGCATAGATGCTAAGGTGCGCTTTTGGGTAAAGGTGGGCAATGATAGCATTGAGACTTTTGAACTTAAAAAGTGGCAGATATTCAATGTCTCTGGCGACACATACCTTATGGACAAGCCGACAAGAGAGAAGTATAATCTATCAACAGCAGACTCGGCGCAGGGTTACTTTGACACCCCAACAAAGAATGTTGAGGACGAGGATGTATACGAGGCTGGCTTGCCATCAACTGTAGATGACAAGATTCGCTACGGATTCTCCTTCTACCTGCTTGAGAATACTCTAAAGCCAAAGAAGAGCCCAACACGATATACTGACCGCGAGCGACAGATAAAAGATAGCGAGGGTATGAATGGCGAGTGGGAGTATGCAAACAACAACTCTACATATGTCGTGCTTACGGGTCGCCTAACGATGAATACAGACTATGCCATCTCGGATGGGGAGATAAAGCAGGGCTGTACCCTAAGTGCCGAGGTGCGTTATGTCATCCACCTTGGAGACTTCTCACACGCGGGTCCTGCCGACTTTAACACCGAGCGAAATACCTCCTACACATACACCGTTACTGTAAACGGCGTTGACGACATCCGCATAGAGGTTGACAGCTCAAACGATGATACTGAGGGGGTTACAGAGAACGCCCCAGGTGCAACTGGCGAGGTAACTATTGCTCTGCAGGAGATATTTAACTGCGATGCACACTACGAGACCCACGTGTTGAGCTTCAACCAGAAGTATATCAAGGCTGACGATGTGACTTGGTATGTCCGCACCCCATTTAGCGAGGGTAAGCCTACGGTAATCAACGGCACAGATGTCACTACAGGTCTGGACTTTAAGTGGGTAGAGTTTAGAGTGAACGAGAAGTGGAGCAACACCTACTCCAAGAACCGAGTACTCTATGTTCCGCACTCAACAAAGGTAGACCACAACGGCAATCCATACCCTACTTCGGATGGCAAGACAATGTATGTAGATGAGCTTGTAAAGTATCTTCGCGAGCAGAAGAGGGCCTACGATGCAGGTCAAGCAAATGCTTTTGACCGCAACGGCGAGTTGGTCATCACCGCCTTTGTAAATGAGTTCTACTATGACGAGCATCCATTTACATCTAATGCGGGTCCACTGCTCTGGAAGCGCGTTGTCAATCAGGACAATATGCGACTTATGCACATTCTCTCAGATACCAAAGAGAGTCTTGACAAGGAGAGCACTGTTGTCGGCTCATCGTATACTATCCAGCAACGATCAATTCAGACAGTATACAACCAGAACCACCCCGATCTGCAGACCGCTTGGGGTGCTGAGCACTTTGACGAGTATGAGAAGCTGACATACAACTCTGCGAGTGTAAGCACAACTGAGAATCGCGGAAACAGTAGCGACTACAACGGCAGACTAAACACTCTGCGCGAGTGGGGTCTTATAGGCAAAAACAACACGACCTTTGCTCAGGGTGTTCGCTGGGATAAGTATCTGAATCTAACAGCTACAAATGACGAGTCTGTGCTGCGCGATGGCACAAAGAGCGACACAAACTACAAATACCTGCGCTACTCTTGTATGACCCGCAACCGCGACAACAATGGTAACGGAGTTATTGACCCAGGCGAGGTGCGCTGGTACTTAGCATCTATCAAGCAGCTTATCGGTGTGTGGATGGGTGCCGATGGTATTGACAACACCGCCCGACTCTACAAGCGTACAGCCAGCGAGAAGGATAGCAACGACGAGACCGTATGGCGTCAGCACGTAGTCTCAAGTACTCTCTATGGTGGCAATAGCAACTCTCCATACTTGGTTTGGGCTGAGGAGGGATCTTCTATCGGAGATGTCAATGGCTCTACACAATGGGGTCGAATGACACGCTGGGAGGTGCGCTGCGTACGAAATCTGGGTATGGACGATACAGACAATGCCAATATTAACGATACGGCAACCGACTACATTACCGTCAAGGGTACAGATGCCGTACCACTCTTTGACCTCAACTACCTCAACGAGAAGTCTATCCGCTACTTGGGTCAAGATGGCGTAGACCTTGTATACTCTGACGAGCTCTCGGCTCAGAACCGTCTCTACTGGCAGTTTGAGGCCACATCGCAAAACTGTCCAAGCTTCAACTCAATAAACTTCCCTGATATGCAGGCAAATATCGACCGCTCGTTAGGCGACAACCCATACTGTCCAGATGGTTACCGACTACCAAACCAGCGTGAGATGACCCTTATGCACTTCTACTGTGCATCCTCATTCTGGAGTGGCTGTAGTCAGGCATATACCCGCACATACTACTCTTACGGTATGAATGGTAGCAATCCAAAGCCTACAGAGGTAGATCCAAGTGTAAGCAATCAGCAGAAGACAGGTTGGTCTCGTGACGCAAACAATATCTATATGGAGAACAGTATCCGCGAGTCGGGTCACCGCGCCACTATGGCACGCTGTGTAAGGGATGTGGCACGATAGAGTCCAACCGTTCAGTTCAGTTCAAAAAAGTATTAAGGGCGCATTAATGCGCCTTTTTTTGCAACTATAACCAAAAATTTATATCTTTGTGAATAAAAATCACTAATGATATGAAATCCAGAATACTCCTTGCATTGTCGCTTATGGTGCTGTGCTGTACACAGCTAAGAGCGCAGAGTTCTGACACATCAGAGACCCCAATTAAAATAATGGATACTTGGTTACTTGCTATCAAAGATGGCAAGCCGCACTATAAATTTATCGGTAGCGCAGCAGAAGTAAGGGCAAACTACCTCCTTTATAACATAAAGTACGAGCATCCTGACGGTGTTAAGCCTTTTACTTTTACCACCGCCGTTGCGACATTCAAGGCTAAGGATGGTTTCTACTTTGACAAGCAACTCAAGCCGAACCGCAACACTCCCAATGCTGAACATACAACTAAGATAAGGGTTGTTGACCGCAAGACCGTAAAGGTATATCTTACAGCTTTTACGGGCGATATGGGCAATGATGTAAGAATTACCCCTGCAATGAAGGAGTATAAGGAGAAGATCAGCCAGCTACACCTCACACCAATAGCTACGGCGCAAATAAATGCTCCACTGTACGACTACTGGCGGTCGCAACTTCACGGTGCCGTAACAAGTTATATGGTACAGTTTGCAGAAAAGAATAAGCGCACCTACTACGCATATCCAACTACAGAGGAGCTAAGATGCACAGATGGCACAATAGCCAAAGATGGCAAGAAGACCCAGCTTGGTAGCAATATTACAATTAAATCGGTAGATATTCTTGATGATGATCTGTCGGACGACATTCCAGGCCTGGTTGGTGAGTGGTGTCTTATAAACAATAAACAATATATCCCTAAAGCCTGCCTTAAGAACATTAAGCTCGGCCCTAAGTATGAGGGTGCCCCAGCAGAGATTGTCAACAGCCCATTTGTCTTTGCAGGTGGCAGCGGAACTCTTGAAGATCCATACCTTATCCAGACAGCCGAGCAGTTGAATGCTGTCCGTAAGGGTCCGACATTCCATTACAAACTCATTGCCGACATTGACCTCTCAAATTGGGGCAACTGGGTGCCAATCGGTTGTACAGCAGCTTATGGTTTTATGGATAGGTGGGACAAGTCAGAGAAGGGCGCTTATTCATTCTCGGGCTCATTTGATGGAGACGGTCACGTGATTTCAGGTATGCAGATAGTAATCAACGAGCCGACACCTTTCCTTACAGAGGGTGCCAACTTCCGTGCTTATGGACTATTTGGTAGCCTTGCAACGACTCCTAAAAAACACCAGATTAAGAATCTTGGAGTTGTCAATTTCAACATTGATATTAGTTATACTGATCTCAAAAAAGAGGTCAACCTCTATGCTGCCGCAATCTGCGGAGGTATTAATTCGGGAACAGATATCTATAACTGCTACTCTAAGGGCGGTAAAATCCGTATTAATGTCATTGGCAACGAGATGTATGCTGCAAAGGATGCATATGGCCGTAGGGTTAATCACTCACCTTACATCCATATACACGCAGGTGGTATCTGTGCAGATGGTGGCGGAAGGTTCGTTGTCAATTCAAAGAGAGGCGTATTGGATTTTTTGCATATTGAAAACTGCTTCAACGATTCAGATATAACAGTGGAGGTCAAAGACCTTGATTATGTCGCCTATGGTAGCGGTATAATAAGCGCAATGGGAGAGACTCATATCCACCAATGCTATAATAGTGGAGACATAACTTTGCCATTAGAGTTGAAAGATCTTTTTCAGCTGAATAAGGCAACTTATGCTGCCGGTATCAGCGCATTTGCATCTATCAGTGATATCGGAGGTATTCATCATTACAATATCAATCAGACCTCTTTTATCCAGAACTGTTACAACTCAGGACAAATTGTTGGAAGAACTGCTGCAGGTATCTTCAATTTGTCGGTTTCCGATATACATCTTGAAAACTGCTACAACACAGGTACTATTGTAGGAAATGAGTTTGATCACAGTAGTGATGGATGCGCTATTGCCCCTATAGTATCAAAGGCAAGTGCAATTGTTCCTTATGGTAAAGAGTTCGTAAGAAACTGCTACAGCAACGGAAATTCAGTTGTAGGAACAATGTGGAAAACATCTACAACACTCGGCAGAAAGGTACTTACAGCAATTCCGGAAGATACACATCCGAGCAATAAGTACAATGTCAAGCCAGAAAATATCGGAACATTTACCGATGTGACGGCAGATATATGGTATGCCGATGCTGTTAAGTGGGCTTTTGATAAGGGAATAGTCTCAGGTACTACATTCTCCGGTAATAAGAGCTGCACAAGAGCTGAGGTTATAACAATGCTCTGGAAGATTGCTGGTAGCCCTGAGGTCTCTATTACAAACCCATTTACAGATGTAAATGCTACTGACGCGCATTACAACGCCGCTCTGTGGGCAATTGAGAAGGGTATTATTAGCGGTAGCACCTTTGCTCCTCAGACAACCCTTACCAGAGGGGAGTTTATCATAAGTCTCTGGAAATCACTCGGTTGCCCTGAAGGTATACAGATAAACCAGTATCTCGACATAGAGAGTCACCAGAGCGATTTTGGCAGGGCTGTAGCGTGGTCGCACATTAACTCGGTTATGGGAGCTACAGAACGCAATAAGTTCTCACCGAAAAAGAGTATCACTAAGGCTGAGGTTATAACAGTACTGCACAGAGCGTTAAAATAGTTTTATTATGAAGAGATTTACACTGCTTATTGTCTGTTTACTATCTGTTGCCCTTCATACAACCGTTTCGGCAGCATATGTAACCAAAGTGACTATCACTGCGCCAGAGCCTGTTGTAGGCCAGATACCCTCATATAGTGCAAGTGTTCCACAAACTGCAAGCACAGAGGTCTACGAGGTAGTTTGGTCTGGCGAGTTTGATAATGATGGCCGATTTATTCAGGGAAACAACTATACTATGACCGTCAAGTTGAGGATAAAGTCGACCTCGTCAAATATCTTTACAACTACTCAGACTATCAACGCTACTGTCAACGGTCGCAAGGCAAGAACATCCTCTGTGCAGTCTAAGAAGGCATATGTAAAATATACTTGGAAAGAGCTCGGCGGTCCAAACCCTAATGATCCAAAATACAAGCTCAAAACCAAACTTAAAGAGATTGCTGCGGCCTATACAGCCACAAATGCAGATAATGACAAGGTTCTGATAAAATATATCAAGAGCCAACTGCCAGGCGCAGAGGTATGGAGTGCGGGCGGAAGCTATACATATACCCGAAAGGTGCCAACTGAAACTGTGGACGGCCACATCTCAGTATCAATTGGAATCACATATGGGGGCGTGACTCTTGACCGTTACCCCTTCACAGTGGTACTTCCAGCCCTCAATAAATCTCCAGAGGCTATAATGTTACAGGCAGATATGAATCTTATGAAGGCTGCTCTGAATAACTTTATAGTAAACTCTACAACTACGGGCAATGATATCCTTTCGGCAGTTAACGCTGCGGCAGTTAACGGCACAAAGGCTGCGTGGGATACAAACTATAGATATACAGCCCCTACGGCGACAGTTATGGGAAGCATAGATGGAAATATTATCTTTACCCTCGGTCGCAGCAAGGACTTTTACCGCGCACACAAGTCTTTACCTATTGCTGGCGATAGTGCAGACGCAGCTATTGATGAAGACTTTAGTAGACTCTCTAAGGCTCTGCATAATTATAGTGTAAACAACTCTACTACACAGCAGGAGCTGGTTGATGTGGCACAAGCGGCTATGAAAAACGGTTCCAAGCTTACACCTACAAACTTCATAAAACAGGAGTCTACCTACAACGACAATGGCAAGATTATTATCTACTTTGACCTGGAGCTTGATAGTAAGCATCGCGCCCCTCGCATCTCTCTACCACTATCAAAGCTAAGGGCTACACTGCCTACAGGCATTGATGTAATACAGGACGAGTGGGAGGTACTGCGTATTGTAAACAAAGAGCGCTACAAAAACGGCTCTCACCTCTTAATCCTTGTTCCACCGCTCCAAGACGCGGCAAATATTCGTGCCGAAGAGCATATGCAAAACCCTTGCATAGGTCATAACCGACCAGATGGCTCAAGTTGCTTTACTGCTATTGACCCTACTTTCAAAGGTGGCAGAAGGTTGGGAGAAAATCTCGCTGTTGCTCAGAATCCGGCACAAGCAATGGAAGCTTGGATGAACTCTAAAGGTCATAGAGCCAATATTCTCTCACCAAACTACCTCTTTATCGGCATAGGTACAATAAAGGGCAATAAAGAGAAGAGTTGGATGCAGATGTTCAGTTCAGGAGCATACATTACCTCTGCAGTAACTAGTACGGGTAGTAACCATTTTAAGAATCTTTATGAGATGGAGCGGGCATACATTATCTGCACAACAAACGGAGATGCTACTGGTTATATACCTCTGGATGATGACTATATGGTCAAGAATGGCAATAACTACACAATCCACCTCTACGACAACTATTCACTTACAGTGACTGTCGGCGACAAGTAGTTCTAAACAGACTATATTGCCTAATCTGGGAGAGGGAGCACCTGCTCTCTCTCCCTATTATTTGCTAGACAAGCCGTTGTTAAAAAACATTGCCAATGTTGCTATATTTTCAATATTATTTCACTATCTTTGTGTAGATTATGCATTGTTGCGAAGAATAACAAAAATATATAGTTATGGCAGAAGTTGTAATAATGCCCAAGCAGGGTCAATCTGTAGAGAGTTGTATCCTGACGGAGCTAAAAAAGAGGAAGGGAGACAAGGTTGCCGTTGGCGATATTTTGTTTGCCTATGAGACTGACAAGGCCTCTTTTGAGGAGGAGTCAAAGTTTGAGGGCACAGTACTTGAGGTCTTCTTTAAAGAGGGTGACGAGGTTACTGTTCTCTCTAATGTGATGGTTATTGGTCAGCCGGGTGAGAGCATTGAGCAGTTTGTTCACTCTACTCAGAGCGATGAGCCACAGACTGAGCAGAGCGCACCGATTGTAGAGCAGTCTGTTGAGAGTGCGGCTGCAGGTGTTACAGTAAATAGTACAGTGGCTGTAAACGCCTCCTGCGGAGTCTCTCCACGAGCAAGAGCTCTTGCACAGAAGAGCGGTATAGTTCTTTCAAACATCGCAGGCACAGGTCCTAATGGCCGAATAATTGAGCGCGATGTTATTGCCGCTATAGAGGGCTCTGCAAAGATGACTCCACTTGCAAAGGCTATTGCGCTACAGACAGGTGCCGTAGCTCCACAGAGGGGCTCTGGCCTTAATGGCACTGCGCGTGGCGTTGATATGGTTGAGGCTAAGGGCGCAGTTGCGGCTGCAGAGGATAGCCAGATTAAGCCTCTGTCAAATATGCGTAAGATTATTGCAAAGGCTATGCACGCCTCACTGCAGAACTCAGCGCAGCTGACACACCACCTTAGTGCCGATGCTCGCCGAATTATGGAGTTGCGTAAGGCTGCTAAAAAGGCCGCTGAAGAGGGTCGCCTTGCTGTCAACATAACTCTTAATGACCTTGTATGCTTTGCCGTTATCAAGGCTCTGCAGAAGTTCCCGAATGTCAACTCGCACTTCCTCGGTGACTCTATGCGCCTATTTAGCAAGGTGCATCTGGCTCTTGCCGTAGATACAGAGCGCGGACTTATGGTTCCTGTAGTAAAGTGCGCCGACGAGCTAACAATAGTTCAGTTGGCAGAGCGACTCAAGGAGGTTGCTGCGGCGTGCAAGAGGGGTTCTATAGATCCAGATTTGCTGTCAAGCGAGGCCGCTTCGTTTA
Source organism: Alistipes sp. (assembly GCA_017391435.1). Classification (GTDB taxonomy): domain Bacteria; phylum Bacteroidota; class Bacteroidia; order Bacteroidales; family Rikenellaceae; genus Alistipes. The sequence goes on from JAFOYS010000227.1 coordinate 19,904, forward strand.
CAGTATCTAACTTAGGAAATTACGGCGTAGAGATGTTTACCCCTGTAATCAACCTTCCGCAGAGTGCAATTTTGGGTGTAAATACTATTGTTCCTCGTCCAAAGGATATTGGCGGAGGTGTTTATGCCTTTGTGCCACATATTGGTCTTAGCCTTACATACGACCACCGTGCACTGGATGGTGGCGAGGCTACAAGATTCTTAAAGCAGATAGCAATAGAGATAGAGACGCTGGATATTGAGTTTTAAAAAACAGTTACAACAATGATAGATTTAGCAATTATTGGCGGTGGTCCCGCTGGATATGTAGCAGCAGAGCGTGCTGGTAGCAAGGGTCTGAAGGTGGTCCTTTTTGAGAAGAGAGAGCTTGGAGGCGTCTGCCTCAATGAGGGTTGCATCCCTACAAAGACTCTGCTCTACAGTGCAAAGGTGTACGATACAGCTGTTCACGGAGATAAGTACGGTGTTTTTGCTGCAGATGCAACATTTGACTTTGCAAAGATTGTAGAGCGCAAGAACCGTGTTGTCCGCAGACTTGTCGGCGGTGTTGGTGCCAAGATGAGGGCTAACGGAGTACAGGTAGTAAAGGGTAACGCAGTAATCAATGGCCGCAGCACAGAGGGTATTAAGATTGTATGCAACGATGAGACCTTCCTTGCAGCAAACCTTCTGATTTGTACCGGCTCGGAGGCCTTTGTGCCACCAATTCCTGGAATAAAGGAGGCGGGAGATATTGTTATGACAAACCGTGAGATTCTTGCCCTTAAGGAGCAGCCAAAGAGTCTGGTAATTATCGGTGGTGGCGTTATCGGTATGGAGTTCGCAAGTTTCTACAACACCCTTGGCACTGAGGTTACCGTTGTAGAGATGCTTCCAGAGATTCTGGGCGGTTTAGACAATGAGCTCAGCGCAATGCTTCGCGATATATACACCAAGCGAGGTGTAGCCTTCAACCTTAGCTGCAAGGTGACAAAAATTGACGGTAATGTTGTCACATATGTTGACAAGGAGAATGTTGAGCATACAGTCTCTGGCGAAAAGATTCTTGTCAGCGTGGGCCGTAGAGCTGTTACCGCTGGCTTTGGTTTGGAGAGCCTTGGCGTAGAGTTAGAGCGCGGAGGCATTAAGGTAGATAGCAAGATGAGAACAAATGTTCCAGGCGTATTTGCTGCTGGAGATGTTACGGGATTCTCTCTGCTTGCCCATACAGCCAGCCGTGAGGGCGAGGTTGTGGTAAACAATCTCACTGGCCACGAGGATAGTATGCGATACAATGCCATTCCGGGCGTAGTCTATACAAATCCTGAGATTAGTGGCGTAGGACTTACAGAGCAGAGCGCAAAGGAGAAGGGTATTGAGTACAAGATTGCTACCCTACCGATGGCCTATGCTGGTCGCTTTGTTGCCGAGAATGAGGGTGGCAATGGTGTATGCAAGATGCTTGTAGGTAAGAAGTATGGCGAGGTACTTGGCGTGCATATGCTCGGAAATCCATCAAGCGAGATGATATACGGTGCTTGTATGGCCATTGAGGCGGAGCTTACGCTAAACGAGCTGGAGCAGGTTGTCTTCCCACATCCGACAGTATCTGAGATATTCAAGGAGACGGCCTTTGCAATTAAGTAGAGAATATTTAACAAAACATAAAAAAGTAGAGATTATGCCAAAGTCATTATATGTTGACCCAGTAGAGCTTAGAGAGGCTGGTCAGATTACCTTTGTGCCAATTCCTGTAAATCAGTACAACAAGAGCGTTGTCGACGAGATTACTGAGGGCAACTTTACTGCAGAGGATCTTAAGCGAATTTACCGCGATATGTTTATCATTCGCGAGTTTGAAACAATGCTCAACCTCGTTAAGACCACTGGAGGTTACAACGGCGTGGAGTATAACAATCCAGGCCCTGCCCACCTATCTATGGGTCAGGAGGCTGCCGCAGTTGGTATGGCCTATACACTTGACACTGACGACTTTATCTTTGGTTCACACCGTAGCCACGGCGAGATTTTAGCTAAGGGTCTACGCTCAATTGAGATTCTGCCAGAGGCTGAGCTTCAGAGCATTATGGAGCAGTTCTGGGGCGGCGCTACACTTGAGGTTGCTAAGAAGGGCTTCAAGGGCCAGACAACAAAGGATCTGGGTATCTGCTTCCTTCTCTACGGTGCAATGGCCGAGATTTTTGCCCGCGTAACAGGCTTTAACAAGGGCTTGGGAGGTAGTATGCACACCTTCTTTACCCCATTTGGAATCTATCCAAACAACGCTATTGTTGGCGGTAGTGGTAGCATTGCTGTAGGTGCTGCGCTCTACAAGAAGGTTAACCGCAAGAGGGGTATCGTGGTTGCAAACCTCGGTGATGGTGCCCTTGGTCGTGGTCCAGTTATGGAGGGTATGACCTTTGCCTCTATGGATCAGTTTACAAAGCTCTGGGAGGGCGAAATGAAGGGTGGCCTGCCAGTAATGTTCAGCATTATGAACAACCAGTACGCTATGGGTGGTCAGACCCGTGGCGAGACTGAGGGTTATAACTACGCAGCTCGCATTGCTGCTGGTTTTAATGTAGACTCGATGCACGCAGAGCGTGTAGATGGCTACAATCCTCTGGCTGTTATTGACGGTTTCCGTCGCAAGAAGGCACTCCTTGAGCAGAAGAAGGGTCCAGTGTTACTCGATATTGTAACCTATCGCTATAGCGGCCACTCACCTTCTGATGCCTCTACATATCGGACTCCTGAGGAGGTTAAGGCTTGGGAGGAGATTGATTGTATAAAGAGCTTCGGAGCTAAGCTTATTGAGGC
>JAFOYS010000228.1 GCA_017391435.1 Alistipes sp.
GCTAAGGGTGCTTTCACTGAGGCTGAGGCTGAGGCTCGCTTTAACAAGTGGCTCTCTGAGAAGGAGGGTAAGGTAGCCGCTAAGGTTAGCTCACTCGCTTCTGCTGCTACAGCTGACAAGAAGGCTCGTCTTACTGCTGAGGCTGCTGTTAACGCAGCTCGCGTACAGGCACTGGCTGAGAAGAAGGCTGCTGCTGAGGCTGAGGCTGCTGCAGCTGCTGCAGAGGCAGCTGAGGCTGAGGAGTCAGCTCCAGTTGCAGAGTAGTTCTGTTGAGCAGGTATGTTGGCAGTCGGTCGTATAACAAAGCTCTTTGGAGCAGAGGGTGAGGTTAATGTTAACCTCTATGCCGACTTTCCCGACGACTTTTCTGAGGATCAACCGCTGTTTACTATTGTAGACAGTCTGGTTGTTCCTCTTTTTTGTGACTCTTTTATTCGTCGTGGTCGTGGCAGTGCTACGGTTCGTTTTGCAGATATTGACACCGTAAAGCGTGCCGAGCTGATTATGGGTAACGAGATATTTGTCGAAGAGGTAGCATCGGATGATGACGAGTTTACCTTTGAAGATCTTATAGGTTTTACCGTAAAGATTGGCCGCCGCAAGGGTACTATTACTGACTTCTATGATAACGCCTACAACCCTCTCTTTGAGATTGAGCTCGGCGGCAAGGAACATCTTATTCCTGCCGTAGAGGAGTTTATTGCGGCAATAGACTTTGAGGCGGGGGTGATAAAGCTTGTTCTGCCTGAAGGACTTATAGAGCAATAAAAAATCCACCATTTCGGTGGATTTTTTATTTGTTCTATTCTAACTACAGAGTGGCTAACCACTCATCTACATTAGCATCTGACGGCATAGCCCAGCTGCCACGCGGAGAGAGGCTCACGGCAGTGACTTTCGGTCCATCTGGCACAGCAGAGCGCTTAAACTGCTGGCTGAAGAAGCGGCGAAGGAAGACCGTAAGCCAATGCTTGATAGTGCTATCGTCAAACTTATCCGCAAAGGCGATTTTTGCCATCATCAGAATCTTGTCTGGCGTAAAGCCGCTTAAAACAAAGTGATAGATAAAGAAGTCGTGCAGCTCGTATGGACCAACGAGATCCTCGGTCTTCTGTGCGATATTTCCGTTCTTGTCGGCAGGCAGAAGCTCTGGGCTTACCGGTGTGTCGACAATATCGATCAGTGCAGCCTTAACCTTACTGTTGCTCTCTGTCTGTGCGGCCCACTGAGTGACTTTACGCACTAAAGTCTTTGGTACAGAGCAGTTTACATTGTACATAGACATATGGTCGCCATTGTATGTTGCCCAGCCAAGAGCACTCTCGCTCAAGTCGCCAGTGCCGATAACAAGGCCGCCAACTGCATTTGCTATATCCATAAGAATCTGCGTGCGCTCGCGTGCCTGAGAGTTCTCATATGCCGCGCCACGGTCTGTAGGGTCAAGCTCTATATCCTTAAAGTGTTGCTCGCACGCCGCGCGGATGCTCACCTCGCGAAGAGTTATGCCCAGCTCCTGCATAAGTGTTAGCGCGTTGTTGTATGTACGGCCTGTAGTACCAAATCCTGGCATAGTTACGCCCACAATACCCTTGCGGTCAAGACCGAGGGTGTCAAAGGTACGCACAACGGCTATAAGGGCCAGAGTTGAGTCCAACCCGCCAGAGATACCCAGCACAACCCTCTTGCAATTTGTATGACGCAGACGCTGTGCAAGGCCCGCAGACTGAAGATTAAGCACCTCCTCGCATCCGCAGTCAAGATCCTTTGGAATAAATGGCATAGGGTCAATGGTTCGTGCAATATCTCCATTTGACTCGCAGTATGGCAGTGAGACTGTGTAGCGCTCAAGAGTGCTCTCTACTTTGCGGTTGATTCTTGCAGCCTCAATGGCCTCGGTGTCGATATCTGCGTATGTTATGACATTTTCAGCACCAAAGCGTGGTGCCTCAGCAACTACGCTACCCAGCTCTGCGGCAACTCTGCTACCTGTATAGACGCAGTCGGTAGTGGACTCCCCAGCGCCGGCAGAGCAGAGTATATAACCACAGCAGAGCCTCTCCGAGAGACCTAAAACACGGTTTTTCAGTGCGCTGTAGCTACCCATATACTCCGCCTCGGCGGTCATATGAAGCACAATATCTACCTTTGCCGCAGCAATATCTACTGCTGGCGAGAGAACTTGACTGCTGTCGCTACCAATCTGAATGCCGAAGGTAGTATCGCCCACAGCGAAAGCAATATCGCTCTGAAGGTGTGTTATCTGGTTGCAGATTGTAATATTTCCGCTATCAGCCTCATTAAATGGTGCGAAAACGCCGCTGCCAAATCTCTGTGGCACAATGCCGTAGATAGTATCTTGGCAGATAACTGCAGCGCAGTTCAATATCTTGCCGTTATGCTTTATAGGCAGACCAACGACAGTTACTATCGGTAGATTTGCATCTAAAACTCTCTGCAAAGCACGCTCCGCAGCATCTATAAGCGCCTGCTGACGGTATAGATCGCCACAAGTAGCGCCTGTGAGCGTGAGCTCTGGGAACAGAACGACACTTGCACCCGCACATTGCGCCTCTGTAGCAAGACTTATAACGGCCTCAGCGTTATAGCTACAGTGGGCAACCTTAATGGTAGGCACTGCCGCTGCAACCTTAAAAAAACCAAATCTTACTTTGCCCATATCTTTGCAAGGTTAATAATTACATTTACGGCCTTGTGCATAGAGTTCAGTGAGCAGTACTCAAACTTGCCGTGGAAGTTCATACCGCCCGCAAAGATGTTTGGACAAGGCAGACCCATAAATGATAGTCGCGCACCATCTGTACCACCACGAATAGGGCGAACAATAGGCTCTACATCTGCCTCGCGCATAGCTGCAAGGGCGTTGTCAATAACCTGTGGATGTGGCTCAACCATCTTACGCATATTGTAGTACTGATCCTTGAGGGTAAGGGTCAGCGTGCCCTGGCCATACTTGTTGTTGAGCATACCGACAATGTCGTACATCCACGCCTTCTTCTTCTCAAAGAGTGCAGAGTCGTGGTCGCGGATGATATAAGAGATAGTAGCATTCTCTACAGTGCCGTTAAGACCTACGCAGTGGTAGAAGCCCTCATAGCCCTCTGTATACTGTGGACGCTGAACGGCTGGTACAAGGGAGTTGAGCTCGCAGGCAACCTCTATGGCGTTAATCATCTTGTTCTTGGCATATCCTGGGTGGACATTGCGACCCTGAATAGCGATCTTTGCCGA
>JAFOYS010000018.1 GCA_017391435.1 Alistipes sp.
GCAACAATACCGGCACAGTAGCGACCCATTGTCGCTACATCGCCAGCAACGGTACAGCCCTCAATTACAGCGCCATCTGTTGCAATGCCGACAACGCCCGCAGTATAGGCAACATTTGTCTCCGAGTCAAGAGTGATGCCTGAGACATTGTTCTCTACACTACCCTTAATGTGGCAGTTGCTCACAGTTCCACCCTCTAACTGGCCAGCCATAGCTCCGCTGTAGAGGTTGTAGAAGTTTATCTTACCCTCAAGGGTGCAGTTGCTAATCTGTGTATCCTCGGCATAGCCTACAAGAGCAGACTGGTAGTTGTATGTGCTGTTAATAGTAAAGTCCTTGACTGTCAGATTCTTAATCTCTGCGCCAGAGGTATTGGCAAAAAGTCCGCAAGGCAAAGATGCTCTTGCTGGGGATAACTTTACACCGTTAATAGTAAATCCTCCTCCGTCGTATATGCCCTTGAAGGCGCGAGTCTTTGTTGCTCCGATAGATGTAATCTCAATGCCCGAAAGGTCAATGTCGCACACCTGGCGGAATGATTTTTTGCTGTATTCGCTATATGTACCACTGCCGTTTATCATCTCTGCAAGAAGTACAATATCCTCGGCGCTACTGATAAGATAAGGGTCGTTCTGCTGACCACTGCCTCCGCCCCACTGAGAGTCAATAGCTTTGCGCTGCGTAGCCTTTGACAGATCAATGTTGAGGTTGTAGTAACTGTTGCGGGCTACGGTACGAGCATATGGATAGGTGTAAATAGCCTTGTTAGTAGTAACGGTAATCTCTCCGTTGTACTCTCCTGCAGCAAGTGTAAGGTATATGCTCTTGGCGCTTGTAGCGCTGCTGCCAATAGCATAAGGCTCAGCAAGAGAGACTGTTACGCTGTTGTTGCTAAATGCAGATGTGTCAATATCTGCAGAGTATGTTACAGCCGTAGCATCAAGTGTAAAGTAGCCCGACATAGCACTGTCACTGTCTTTGTAGCTGACGCTAAGAACACTCTCGCCACTGTTTGTAGCCGTTGAGGCATAGACCTTAGCGCAGATAAAACCTGCAAGGGGGCGCATATAGACTGTTGGAGTCGTCTGGTCGGCCTTTAGGGTATATGGTGCGCTAACCATCGGCATATTCTGTACGGCAAACTCTCCTGCAACGCTCTGCTTCTGCTGTGTCGGTAGCTCAAGGCGCAGAGTACTTATATCTCTGCTGTCGTTATGCTCATCCCACGGATAGTATGCATAGAGCCTATCGCCATCGTTGTATATCTTTGCCATAAGTCGGCAGTAGCCACTCTCTCCATCCTTTGTTACCGAGGCGGGGATGTTTATCGTAGCGGCAGCAGAGGAGACATATACTCCTAAAGTCTCGCCACCCTGCCAACGGTAGTGCATATTCTCATCTATCTCAATGCGGGTTGTGTTGTCAAAGTCTACAAAGAACTCTAACGGCTTGTCCGTAGCGTAAGAGTCCACATCGCTGTTTGTTGTACAAGATGTAGTAAGTAGTGTTAGAAGTGTGAAAAAAAGAGTAAAGTGTTTCATTAGCTAAAGATAAGTTTGTATATTCGTTGCATTGTATTGTCAAGAGTAATTAGTAGCGAGCGGGTAGACTCAGAGTACCTTGTCCCACGCTGCTTCCACCTCTTGAGAAGGTCAATTTTGAGCATACCATTGACAGGTACAGTAATGGCCCTATGTGAGAGTTGAGTGAAGCTGTTGAGTGCCTTTTCAAAGTCCGAAAGGGCAAAACTCTGGTCATCCATCTCAAGTAGATACTTGCGAAGGGTGCTCTGCATACGGCGAAAAACTACCCCAGAGAGAAAGTCGTAGCGAGCAAAAGTAAGACCACTGCTGTAACAATCAAGATATTGCGCCATATCTGTAACCACTGTCACAAGCTCCGAAATTCTACGAATCTGCACGCGACTGTCCATTGTCTGCCCCTCGCGAGCAAGGTTGTAGCGGTAGAGGGCAATATCTGTAAAGGCTATGCTGCTGACATAGAATATCGGATAGAAGCACCACTGCTGATCGGTATATGATATCCCCTCGCGCTGGTGGTAGGCTGTTCTCTGCAGTAGGGCGGTGCGATAGGCAATAGAGTGCATCATAAAGAATGGAATCACTCCGCGTTCAAAGACTCGCTCGGCGTCGTATGCTCGCCCGTAACCAAAATTTTTGCCATTGTAGAGGTCGTACTCAACCTTGCGCTCGCCGTTGTGCGAAATCTCTATGTATGGACCAACGACCATATCGGCTCCGCTGACCTGCTCAAGATACTCAATATAGCGCTCAAGAGCAGCGCTGTCAAATGTATCATCAGAGTCAAGAATTCGGACATACTCGCCCTTAAGAGTCGGTAGGGCGGTATTTATCGTTGAGCCGTAGTTGCCATTTGGCTTGTCAATTACGCGAACAGAGTCTGGGTACTTTGCTGCATAACCTTGAGCAATCTTTAGCGAGGAGTCTTTGCTACCATCGTTTACCACAACAACATCCAGAGCAGAGATAACTCGACTGCCTACAAGAGAGTCAAGGCAAGCGGGCAGCAGCTGCTCCATATTGTATGTTGGAACTATTACAGAGAGTCGTTTCATTTTGTGGTGTCAAAGTTTAGTTTGTATGGCGCGTGGTTTACCTGCTCCTCTACTGGTAGCACAGGTCGCAGGTTAGGGTAGTGGTGGCGTAGGTACTCCTCCACATTGTCTGGCACGGGAACCATCATACCGCCAAACTCCATTAGCACAGGATTCTCTGCATAACGGCGGCGAATCTGGTCTTTTGGCATTCGGACAATGTTTATGTACTCTGTATCTGTGTTGTTGTAGCAACCCAGCACGCGGCACATCTTGTTGTAGATAGCCTTGCGAGAGAGTAGAGCGCAGACGGTGCGAATAGCCGCGCAACTTAGCCACGACTTTGGCAGTGGAGTCTCTATCTGGCACACCCCGCAGTGCTTCCAGAGCCAAATCTGCTTGCCCATAAAGCAGTTGATCCAGAACTTAGCTCTGAAGCGGTGAAGCTTCTCAAGGGTCTTATTATCCGGAATGCGGTCATATGGGAAGATATCTACAAAGATGCCGTGGTGGATATCCATATCCTTCCATATCTGCTCCACAAACAGAGTATTGTTTAGCTTGACCTTAGCAAAGTAGAATGGGGTATTGCTCTCTGTGCCAAACCATTCGAGAAAGTACTCCGAGCCAAGCTCTGCTGGAGCAACCTCTAAGAATCTGTCGTAGTTACTGCGGGTCATACCCACATCTACATCGTCATCCCACGGAACAATGCCCTTGTTGTAGAATGCGCCTATAGCACTACCACCCTGAATAAAGTAGGGAATGTTGTGCTTTTTGCAAATACGGTCAATCTCTGCCAAAATCTGGTAGAGAACAGTATGTAGTCTTGCTAAATCTCTGTCGTCGTATCTCATTGTACAAGTAAATTACAACCTCTTATATCTGCATCTGTAATTCGTCCCTCAATACGGAATGTGTTGTCAGCGAGCACCACTCCAGCGTCCTGAGTTGCGATAAATGAGCAGGAGTATATATTTCCCAAATCAATAATATCTATAGCGCCTCTGCGACCAGCCTTAAGGCGTGCAAATGGGTCGTTAATATCCCTTACAAGGACCCTCATCCACGGAGGCGTTGCAAAAACACCCTGACCTGTAGAGTAGCCCTGCGACATCAGCTCTGCCATACCGTACTCGGAGTGTATGCTCTCAACGCCAAAGGCACTGCATAGAAGGCTGTGTAGCTCCTCTTTTGCCATCTCCTTACGGCGACCCTTCATTCCGCCCGTCTCCATAACAATAGTGTTGCTCAACTTTGGAGCATACTGCTCGGCAAGGTCAAGCAGGGCATAGGTCACACCGATAAGGATCTTTGGTCGGCTGTCGGCTGCCATATCAGTAAGTAGCTTTTCGTAGTCGTGAAGGTAGAACCCGCCACTGCCAGCACGGCGAATAAGGCAGTCAACCATATATACAAGAGACGAGCCAGTGCGCTCTAAGTAGTTGGGAAGAAGCCCATAGACACTCCACTGCTCAATATCTCCATAGAATAGTCTAAAACTCTCAATAAAGTCGCGCTCATAGATTCCTAAGTCTGCAACAAGGTGGCGTGAGACGCTCATACCAGTGGTAGCGCTCGAAGTAAAGACCATCTGTGGAGGTGTTGCCGCAGAGTAGATGTCGTGACTCTTAAATAGCTCAATAGGTAGCATTGGTATCTGCTCAATAGAGGTGACAGAACTACTCTCTATGCCTATGAGTTTTAAGTACTTAGCATAGACATCGCAGTGCTCGGCTTGAAAGCGAAACACCTCTAAGGCTGCAGATGCAAACTGCTCCTGAGTTTTTATTGAGAAAATGCGCTCTATCATACGACAAATGTAGTGAAAATATAGCGAAATTCAAAAGTTCAGCCCCGAAAGATTTCTCTCGGGGCTGAATTATTAAGACTGGGCAAGCCTTACTCTATTCTTTCAAGATATTTTGCACTTGCGTAGGCAGTCTTTCCATTGTATTTTACCTTTGCCCAACCATTGCTAATGCTATACACCTCAATGGTCTGCTTAGGTTTTATTGTTCCGAGAACCTCTGAACTTGTATCAGGGCTCTTGCGGATATTAAGGTCCTCAGAAGATGTGCAGCGATATGTAGTTGTTGCGATCTGCTGTGTGGTGGTTACACTCTTTGGAGTGTAGGCTCTTTGACCGCCTGCAAGGTCTACTATATCCTGCCAGAATATCACACCTAAAGTAACTGCAATACAAGCAAGTAGTGTGTAGATGTTGTAGAAGATAAAGCGTGCAATATTGGCAAAAATTGTTGCTATCCAGCCCATAACTACGCCACCTATAGCCACTACCCAGATGCCAATCAAGTATCCTACAACGCAAACAGCAATACCCCAGAACCAACTACCCGTAGCAATTGCTCCACCGAGTACACCTAAGCCTCCGATTACGGCGAAGATAAACATCCAGATGTCTGCGTCGCCAATAGTATCGGCCTTATCCTCAAACCAGTCACCAAGATCCATTACGGCATTGTTCATCTTCTGCCACAAACCCTCTTGGTGGCGCTGTCGAGGACTCTTCTTAGGCGTAGTTGGTGTAGGTGTGGTGCTCTTCTTCTTCTCGTAGATATGCACACCTGTTGAGTAGAGCAGATTGTTCTGGTAGTAGATCTCAACCTTGTATTTACCTGCAGTACTGTAACTTGTACCCGTGTCATTACCCCAACCACCAAGTAAAATGGTAAACGGTCCCGACTGCTTGATGCTCATCTTTGTCTGGTAGAATCCCGCCTTAGAAGATTTTGAACTATTGGTCTTTACATTGCCGTTAGGGTCTGTAATACGGATAAAAATATTGTCTGTAGAGAAGGCCTGAGACGCATAACCCGAAATCTGTGCATTGAGATATAGAATGTCGTTGTACAGAGTATTTCCCGCAGCAACCATCACATTACAATTCACATCTGTTGAGGCAAATGACACGCTTGAGATGTTAAATGGTAGACCAGATGTGCTGGTGGTATATTTCGTACTCTTTGGTGTGCTCTTACCTGACAGAGGGTGGATAGTAAATGTACTCTTATAGATGCACTTGTTCAGATGGTAAATCTCTATCTGATACTCTCCTGGAACCTCATAGGCAGTCTTCTTTTCGTTACCCCAGCCGCCAATCTCCTGCTTGTGCGGACCCTTTACGCTCGCGTCAATAGTTCCAGAGGTTGTTGAAGAGGTAATCTCCTTGCCCTTTGGATTGATAATTCGGTAGCGCAGGTTAATCTTGCCCGCAGGGTTGTTTACAGTAAAGGTTAGCTGTGGACAGAGATATGTCACATCTGTATAGAGCTTACTGCCTATAGCGCGGATAACCTTATTGTTGTCCTGATCGCTAAAGGCAATGGCTGTAATCTCAAATGGAGTTGTGGCTGCCGTAGGGCGCTTGGTTGTAGAGCCCTTGACCTTTACACCTCCAACAACAATACTATGGAAAGCCATACCCCACTCGGCCATAGATGGACGCTCGCTGTTCTTGCTTCCAAAGGCACGCTTAAAGAGCGCCTGAATGTTGTCAGGGAGATTCTTGAAGTTCTCCTGCAGGTTCAGACCCTTAGGGAAACTTATGTAGCTCGACTTTTCACCGTAGGCAAAAAGACCCTCGGCAATACACTGTGCAACCTCTGTACAGTTGTCATATGGGCGTTTAAGCACGGTACCTGAGTATGGGTGAGTACCGGTAAGAATCTGGTAGAAGCATACGGCAGCGGCAAAGTAGTCGCACTGTAGCGTAAATGGACGCTTACACTTCTGCAGTGTCTTACCCTCTGGGGCAAAATACTCTGGTGTAAAGGCTGTTGCAGGGTGGAGTATTCGTCCGCCCTCCGAAATCTGGATAGAGTCTGTATCCATAATCGACACCTTACCCGTACCCGTTGCGTCTATATTCTCTGGCTTGAGGTCTACAAGAACATATCTGCCCGTCTCGTGGATAAGGTGGAGCGCAACGGCAACATTCTTGAGCATCATTATTCGGTTTCTGATACCAACCTCAGTATCAAGCTCATACTTGTCGTGCCACTCAGTGTCGTCCTTGAATTTCTTCAGCTTTGAGAGCGGTTTGCGCTGGTATGTAGAGAGGATAGTAAGGTCGTGACCCTTTGGAAAGGCCAGTGGCATCATATAACCGATAAAGTTCTTGTTGCTATCATAAGCAAGGGCTACGGGCCAGCAGATTCTGAAGCTCGGATTGTCCTTGATATTCTTTGGCGGGTGGGTTACCATATACTTAATCTTCTCGTATGCCTTCTGAGCATCACGCAGATAGATCTTTATACAGTAATCCTTTTTGTACTGTGCGGTTTTGATGTTGTAGACCGCACCTTGACCACCTTTGCCAAGTGGATCGTCGTTGATATCGATAGTCTCTAAACTACCATTGGGTTGTTGTTGAATGTATATCTTCATCTATTATCTTTTTTTAATTCTTGCTATCTAACTGTACAACGCCGTTGTAGAATCCCTTTCCCCACTCCTCTAATGTTGGGCGAGAGGCGGAAGCAGTGCCAAATGCTCGCTTAAAGAGCTCTTGAATCTCTACAGGGAGGGTGTGGAATGTACTGTGGAGGTTAAATGACTCTGGGAATGTTATATACTCAGCCTTGCTTCCAAATGCAAACAAATCGTTGTCTATGCACTGGCCAATCTCCACACACTTGTCATACGGAGGTCTGAGTATTGTGCCACCATATGGATGAACGCCCATAAGCACCTGATAGAACATTACTGCATAGCTAAAGAGCATATCTTCTACCTTTACCGCATCACCCTTTAGAACTGCCGCTTTGCCAGCCTTAGTTGCATAATCGGTTGTAAAACTCTGAGAGAGGGCAAAGTGTTTACTGATAGCATCTACCTGTGAGAGGTGTAGATTCTCTATTGCAATCTTACCCTTTGCCGTAATGCGAATATCCTCTGGGGTGATATAGACCGGCAGATAGTTTCTCGGAATCAAATGCAACGCCTTTGAGAGGTTGTAGAGTAGCTTGAAACGGTTTTTAATGCCCACTTCATCTCGCTCAAACTTATTGTGCCACTCTGTTTTGTCGGCAAAACGCTTGAGTTTTGACATCGGACGACGCTGGAAAGTCGAAAGATGCGTTAGCGCAATGGTATCTGCAAATGGTCGTGGATACATATATCCGCAGTATGCAAAGCTACTGTCATATACAGCTGCAATAGGTATAGACAGAGCGACATTTGGATGCTTGTCCATATCTTTGGGTTGATTTGCCGCCATATAGAGAATCTTCTCTTCAGGGAGCTTGCTCAAATCCCGAGCGGCAACGAGCTGCACAAGAGAGTTGCTATATGCCGCTGTCTCTACACGGTAGAGCATACGCTGAGAGTCTAACTCTACGGCAAGAATCTCTTCGTAGCAATCTGTAGTATCCTTTTTAATGTATAGTTTCATCCCTTTAAAATATTAAATAGCTCTTTGCACCAATCCTCCATAGAGGGACGGTAGTTCGGAGCGTCAAAAGCCTTTATAAACATTAGCTGTAATTGCCGCGGTAACCGCTCAAAAAATAGGTGTGGATTTGGCTCTAACTGCTTGATATATCGCTTGTTGCTACCGTATACAAACAGATGTTTGTTTATGCAGCTTGCTATGTTGTTAAACTCATCTGTGTTGTACGGCTCAAGCAGTTGCATACCGGTGTATGGGTGTAAACCTATCAAAATCTGATAGAATACAACCGAGAGCGAGAAGCAGTCGTTGCTCTTTGTAAATGGTCGCTTCTGACTGTACTGCCACTCAAACTCTGGCGCACAATACTCCGCCGTAGCTGCCGCGCCAGGGAAGAGTATCTGGTCATTATCGGCAATCTGGAACGAGTCTGTATCTACTATAGAGACCTTGCCCGTTGCCGTGGCAAGAATATTCTCTGGCTTAATATCAAGCACCACATATTGGTTTGTGTGGTGTATTTGATAGAAGGCCTGAGATATATTTGCCATCATCTTGAGTCTGTTGCGAATACCACTGCCTTCAGTGCGTTCAAACTTGTCGTGCCACTCTGTATGCTCCTTAAAGCGGGAGGATATGGTCTTGCCCTTGCAGTAGTAGCAGAGTATGTAGAGGTCGCGGCTCTTCTCAAAAGCCTTTGGCATAAAGAAGCCCACAACCTCCCTCTGCTCGTTGTATACAAAGCCCTCAGGCCAGCAGATGCGAAAAGCCTCACTGCGTGTTACCTGTGGCGGATGGTCAATCATATACTGCAGACGCTCGCGCGTAGTATCCTTGCATCCGTTGTGGTAGACCTTCAGACAGCAGTCCGTATAGCGAGCAGGATAGAGAATGTCGTACACCGCGGCCTGACCACCCTTGCCAAGTGGCTTGTCGCTGACAATAAAGTGTCGGTATTCGCCCTTACTGTCCCTGTAGTAAAACCGCTCCATCTCTACTAACTCCTAACTCCTAACTCCTATCTCCTCACTCCTCACTACTTAAATACCGCCAAGAGCATAGTTCTGTCGTCGTGCTCAGCTCTACCAGCCTTGGTCTCAATGTTGATAATCTCAATCAAGC
>JAFOYS010000229.1 GCA_017391435.1 Alistipes sp.
AGGTCTTTGGGCTGAAAAAGAGCAACCTTACAACCTGCCAAGCGCTTGCCAACAACTACCCTAATACTACCCTTACACCGCACTCTACATACTCTATCCAACAGCGCGATTTTAACGCTCTGCTCGCAGGCAATACTAACCTTCTGACTATCCACTTCAAGGAGTCTGAGGGCGAGGAGCAACTCTTTGATAATCAAGGCCCTTTGGCAGAGTGGTATAGAGCCGTAGGCTTTGAGTGTGACTTTCTTGATTTCACCTCACCAGCCGAGCGAATAGTCCGCACAATACCCGCAACGCAGAGTGTAATGTTTGTCCACAACAGCTATGTTACCCAGAGCGATATAGACAAGATTATGGGCCACTTTACAGCACCTGTCTATTGGGTGCTCTGTCCACGCTCAAATCGCTACATAAGCGGCGAGATTACAGATGCCTACAAGCTGCTTATGGCAAACAATCTCAACATCCTTATCGGCACAGACTCGCTTGCCTCAAACAGTAGTCTGTCGATTATTGAGGAGCTGAAGTGCTTCAAAGATGTTCCGCTTGACACACTGCTTAACTGGGCCACAACCGAAGGTTACAAGGCGCTGGGATGTTCTGCTCGCGGATGGGTAAACATTGTTGGTGCAGACCTTGAAAATATGACTCTCACCCCCCAAACAGCAGTAAAAAGGGTGCTCTAAAGTGTCAAAAAGGGGGTAAAAACCATTTTTTTGCAGAAAATTATAAGATTTCCGAAAAAATATAGTTGAAATTCCAAAAATATAGAGTATCTTTGTGAACAGAATAACTTTTAATTAAAATTATAGTAAACTATGAAGAAATTTATCACATTGACCGCAGTGTTGGCAGCAGCCCTCACACTGTCAAGTTGCGACTGTTTCAAGAAGATGGCAAAGGATCCAGCTGCTATCCAGATTAGTTGCACACCAGAGGTTTTGGTTCTTAACAATGGTAAGATTGCAGCCGACATCTCTGCTTCAATTCCAGCTGACTACTTCAACAAGAAGGCAGCTCTTAAGGTAACTCCAGTACTCTTCTTTGAGGGTGGTGCTGTTGCAGGCGAGACTCTTCTGCTCCAGGGCGAGAAGGTTGCTTCAAACGGTATGGTTGTAAAGACTAAGGAGGCTCTTTCTATCAACCGTCACGTAGTATTTGACTATCAGCCAGCTATGGATGCTTGCGAGCTCAAGCTGCTTGTTGAGGTTAAGTGCAAGAGCGGTAAGTGCAAGGAGTTTACCCTTATCAACGCAAATAACGGTGCTATCCTTACAAAGGAGCAGCTCGCAGTTGTTGCTGGTAATGACGCAGCTGCTTACGCTCTTAAGAGCGAGTGCGGTCGTCAGGTTGCAGTAGGTCTTAACACCCTTCAGAAGGATCTTGACTTTGCTGTAGCAATGGCTCCAGAGGCTAACAACTACCGCAATGTAACTACTTCTGTTGTTACTGCTGACCTGGTTTACAAGATCAACTCTTCTAAGCTTGCTAAGAAGGCAGCTGCTACTGATGAGGTTGCTGCTCTTAAGGCTTCTGTAGAGAGCTACCTTGGTAACGATCGCGCTGCACAGACTGTTTATGTAAACGGTTATGCATCTCCAGATGGTCCAGAGAAGTTCAACGACAAGCTCGCAAGCAAGCGTAGCCAGAGCGGTCTTAAGGCTGTTAAGGAGCTTCTTAAGGAGTCTGGTCTTAACATCGACGCTGCTGCTTACGGTGAGGACTGGGACGGTTTCAAGGCTGCAGTTGCTGCTTCAAACATCCAGGATAAGGATCTTATTCTTCAGGTTCTCAGTATGTACTCTTCTGCTGCAGAGCGTGAGAAGGAGATCAAGAATCTTGCAAGCGTATTTGGCGCACTCAAGACTGAGGTTCTTCCACAGCTTCGTCGTGCTCAGATTGTAAATACTATCGATGTAACTGGTAAGACTGACGCTGAGATGGTTGCTCTTGTAAACGGTGGTCGCGCTTCAGAGCTTAGCCTCGAGGAGCTTCTCCACATCGCAGAGGCACAGCCAGCTGTTGCTGAGGCTGCTCTTAAGGCTGCTACAAGCAAGTATGGTGACGCTCGCGCTTACAACAACCTCGCTATCGTTCTTGCTCAGCAGGGTGACTACGCAGGTGCACTCAAGGCTCTTGACAGCGCAGCTAAGGCTGGTAGCAAGTCTGAGGAGCTTAACAACAACTACGCTCTTGTATACCTTGCAATGGGTGAGACTGACAAGGCTGCTCAGTACGCAAACGGTGCAAATGTAGAGGTTAAGGCTCTTGCAGCTGCTGCTAAGGGTGAGTACAACGCTGCAGTAAACGGTCTTGATGGTTACAACGCTGCTATCGCACAGGTACAGCAGGGCAACCTCGCTGCTGCTAAGAAGAGCATTGAGGGTGACCAGAGCGCAAAGGCTGACTATCTCCGCGCTGTAATCGCTGCTAAGGAGGGTAATGTATCTGCTGCAAAGGCTGCTCTCCAGAGCGCAGTTGCTAAGGATGCTTCTCTTGCAAAGAAGGCTGCTAAGGATGTAAACCTTGCTGCTCTTCGTTAGTAAGAACCTACAAGAATATAAAGGGTGGCAAATATGCCGCCCTTTTTTCGTATTTATTACAATATTTTTCTGTCACAACACTCTATATAGTAAAACCCTGACGCTATGAACAAGAATCGTAAAATGGACCCATTAGCCGAACAAATCTACCGCATATGCGTTATGTCGGCTATAGCCGCTGTTGCTGGATTTATTTGGGGAGCAAATGGAGTTATGATAGCTCTTGCAATCAATGTTGTAATGTTAGGAGTGGAAATCGTGATTGAGATACTCTCCAAGCCTACAAAAAAGACAATTGGACATATTGTAATAACAGCACTATGTGTTGTGGGTATTTTTGTATCCTCTGCCTACAAGAGAGCCAAGAAGGAGTACGACGCAATAGTTAACTATACATCGACCTTGGCGTGTGAAGAGTTCCTTAACAACCACACCCACCTCTTCAGAGGCAGAGTTCTAGACTTATACCTTGATTGCGCCACTGAGAAGGGTATTTTTGAGCTTGATAAATTTGCAGAGAAGTATCCACATACTACTCAGGGCAAGGATGCAGCAGACAGAGCAACACAGATTGCAGACGAGTTTTACAAGCAGGCCGAGCAGGCAGACTACACCGATTCGTGGGAGCGATACTGCTACCAAGTGCCAGATAAGTACCTTGCCGACGCTAAGGAGCGCGCCGAGAGGGCTGAGTTACGCGACTGGGGTACAGACGATGCTGCTTGGAAGACAGCACAAAAAAGGGACGAGCTAAAATACTACGAGAAGTATCTTGACAAGTATCCAGATGGGGCCCACAGAAAGGGTGCAAAGAAGGGAATTATTGATATTCGCGTACGCAATATAAAGGCCAATTCAAAAGCTATTTTGCCAAGCGCCACTATGATAAGCAGTAACAACAGTACGATTGCTACTCAGCGTATTACAAACAATACCGGTTATACCCTCACTGTACTATATAGCGGTAAAAAACAGAGCTACGAGTTCACTATTGAGAATAAACAGACTCGCACCTTCAACATCTCTACAGGTAGCTACCACATTGCAGCTACAGTATCAAATCCTTGTATAGGAGGATCATATAGACAAGAGGAGTTCTCGGGCGGAGTCTACTCTACCTTATACTTTGTTAAACAGGAGAGTGTGATTAAACCATAATTATATAAGCAACTATTTCCAATTCTCTCATAATTTATTATCTTTGCAAAAAAAGGTAGTAGATTATGAGAGTTGCTATATATGGAGCGGGCTCACTCGGAACAATCCTTGGAGCCTATATCGCTAAGGGCGGAGAGCAGATTGAGCTGATAAATCGCAATCAGGCGCACATTGCAGCCCTGCAGAGTGCGGGTGCAAAGGTTACGGGTACTGTAGAGTTCTGTCAGGCAGTTACGGCCTACACACCCGACAAGATGAGTGGAGTGTATGATATTATCTTCCTTATGACCAAGCAGCAGCATAACGCCGAGGTTGTTAGCGTGCTGAAAGATTTCCTTGCGCCAGACGGAGCGATTGTCACCTTCCAGAATGGTCTTCCAGAGCTTGGTATTGCCGATATTGTTGGTCCTGAGCGCGTTCTTGGATGCACTGTTGCTTGGGGAGCGACTATGATTAGCCCGGGCGTTTGCGAGCTTACAAGTGCCCCAGATGCGCTATCATTCTCTTTAGGAGCAATATCTGACAAAGCTAACAGACACTTTGACACCGTAAAGAGCCTACTTGAAAAGATGGGAACGGTAGATGTAGAGCAGAACTTTATCGGCACACGCTGGAGCAAACTGCTTATAAATGCCGCCTTCTCGGGTATGAGCGCCGTTCTGGGCTGCACATTTGGTCAGGCCGCTGGCAATAGAGCCTCACGCCGCATTGTTCAGCTGCTCATTAAGGAGTGTATAGATGTCTGCGCCACTGGAGGCATACGCATAGAGCCTGTACAGGGCAAGGATATAGTAAAGCTACTCAACTATACCAACCCTATCAAGCGCGCAATCTCACTAATGATTATCCCTATAGCCATCCGCAAGCACGCACGCCTGAAGGCAAGTATGCTCCAAGACCTTGAGAAGGGCAAACTTACGGAGGTTGATGCCATAAATGGTGCCGTATCTGCTTTTGGTCGCAAAGTGGGCTGTGCTACACCTATGAACGACCGCGTAGTAGATATCATCCACCGCATAGAGCGTGGCGAGCTAACCCCATCATTTGAGAATATCAAATACTTTTAACTATGAAGATAAAAAGTATCATTGCTGCTGCAGTAATATTTTTCTGCTCTTGTTCTACTCCTAAAGTAGAGACCTTTACAGAGGCCGCCGACCCTATACTACTCTCTATGGAGCAGTTAGAGGCTTGGAAGAGTGTAGAGGGTGGCGTAAATGCCGCCTGGGCAAGTAGCGACTATGTATACCCTCGCTCAATAGTGCCTACAGAGTCTAACCAGAGCATAACACTTGAGGGCTGGCAGGGCGAGAGGGTCTCAGCGCAGCTACTAATCTGGAGCAGCAGCAATCTAAACTCTGTTGTCTGCCGCTTGACTGACTTTAACTCCGACTCTGGCAAGATTGGCGCAGAGATAGCCTCGACACACTTTGTGCGCTACACTATAGCCGACCAGGTAGACAAGAGCTGCCTCTGTGGTCGCCCAAATGGCCATCCGTCAATGCTTCAGGCAGATATGCTTGACTGTTTAGAGCGATTTGACATTGAGGCCAACACTGTCCGTCCTGTTTGGGTCAGCATCGCCATTCCAAAGAGCGCAAAGCCAGGAAAATACGACGCGGAGCTAAAGATCTCTCACAGCGGTCGTGGCAGCCGTACACTCAAACTACAACTTGAGGTTATCGGTGTAGAGTTAGCAGAGGCTAAGGATTGGTCCTTCCACCTTGACCTCTGGCAGCACCCCTCTGCTGTTGCTCGTGCTGAGGGTGTAGAGATGTGGAGCGATGAGCACTTTGCCGCTATGCGCCCCGTTATGCAGATGCTTGCCAATGCTGGTCAGAAGGTTATCACAGCAACGCTCAACCGCGATCCGTGGCGCTATCAGTGCTTTGACGACTATGAGCCGATGATATTCTGGACACTGCACGACAATGGCGTGTGGAGCTATGACTACACAATTTTTGACCGCTGGGTAGAGTTTATGATGAGCCTCGGTATTGACAAGCAGATAAACTGTTACTCAATGCTTCCGTGGGGCGAGTGCTCGCTTGACTACCACGATATGCGATCTGGCAAGGTACACCGCAACCGCACCGTGAGCGCAACACCAAAGAGCGAGGAGTTTGAGGCTATGTGGGGCCCATTCCTCGTTGACTTTGCAGCACACCTTCGCAGCAAGGGTTGGCTCGGCATAACAAACATTGCCATTGACGAGCGCGCACCAGAGGATATGGATGCCGCAGCGGCACTTATAAAGAAGTATGCTCCAGAGCTCGGTTTTGCCATTGCCGACAACCACAACTCCTACAAACGATACGCAAATATGCGCGATGTCTGCGTAGGTCAAAAGCTATCTGCAATGAGCACAGAGGAGATTGCTGACAGACGAGCAAAGGGATATGTATCTACATTCTATGTCTGCTGCTCGACGCTCTTCCCAAACACATTTACAAACTCGCAACCATTTGAGTCTGAACTACTTGGTGCATATGCAACGGCATACGACTACGACGGTATGCTCCGTTGGTCATACAACTCTTGGCCCGCAAATCCTATGTATGACTCTCGCTTCCGCCGTTGGGCATCTGGCGACACATACCTTATCTATCCAGGGCCTCGCTCGTCGGTGCGTTTTGAGCGACTTATAGATGGCATTGAGCTATACGAGAAGGTTCGTCTACTGCGTAAAAAGTGCAGCAGCGAGGCTCTTGAGGCTCTTGACCAGCAGTTAGAGGTACTCAGAGTTCAGAATGTAAACGACCCGAGCTACGACTGGGCTACATACCTACAGAATCTCAACAAGGTGGTCAATAAAACAGCCCGCGAGAGTGTAGTTTGCGATTAAGATATTTTTTTCATAACTTTGCCGTAGAAATACCTAAAAATCAATAAAATATGAAATCTATTTTCAGAATCCTTGCGGCTGTGCTTGTTCTAACTATGCCGCTTACAGCCTCAGCACAGATGAGAACTGAGGCCAACACCCCTCAGGTAAAGAAGCAGGTGGAGCTCTCTGCAGATGTTGTTGTCTGCGGTGGTGGTCTTGCTGGTGTCTGTGCAGCTGTATCTGCTGCTCGTCACGGCTCAAAGGTTATCCTTGTGCAGGACCGTCCAGTGCTTGGTGGTAACGCATCGAGCGAGATGCGTATGGGTATTGTTGGTGCAAAGACCGACGACACTCAGGAGACCGGTATCCTTGAGGAGATGCAGCTTCGCAACTTCTACTACAACCCTCTGCAGCGTTACACTATGTGGGACGATGCTATCTACTCTACTGTTATCTCTGAGCCAAACATCAAGCTGCTGCTCAACACATCTGTAAACGATGTAGTTATGAACGGTGAGCGCATTGCAGCAATCAAGGCTTGGAACATAAACGCTTATACAGACTATACAATCGGCGGAACAATCTTTATTGACTGTACTGGTGACGGTATTCTTCGCCTCTCTGGCGCAAAGTATCGCCACGGTCGTGAGAATCCAGCGGAGTTTAATGAGAACTATCTCCAGCAGGGTAACGACGCAAAGACTATGGGTAACTCTATCCTTCTTCAGCTGCGTAAGACCGATGTAGATGTTCCATTTAAGGCTCCAGAGTGGGCATACCACTTTACTGATGATGACTTTAACTACGACACTCCAAAGTCTACTATCCCTGGTCTGAAGTTCAACTACAAGCGTATCTACCACCCACACGACAATAACTTCTGGTGGTGTGAGTTTGGTGGTAACTTTGACACTATTGCCGATGCAAATGACATTCAGTTTGAGCTTAAGAGAATTGTTTACGGTATTTGGGAGTATATGAAGAACCACCCAGATGGTCGTGGTAAGGGCTATGAGCTTGATTGGATTGGTGCACTTCCTGGCAAGCGTGAGAATACCCGCTTTGTAGGTCCGCATATCCTTACTCAGAACGATATTCTGAGCGGCGGACACTTCCCAGATGTTGTCGCTTATGGCGGTTGGACCCTTGATGACCACCACCCAGATGCATTCCACAGAAAGGGTGTTATGTCTAACGAGTATACTGTACCACAGGGCTTTGGTATCCCATTTGGCTGTCTGTACTCTGTAAATGTTCCAAACCTTATGTTTGCTGGTCGTGATATCTCAGCAACACATATGGGACTCTCTGCTACCCGCGTAATGGCAACTTGTGCACTGCTCGGTCAGGCTGCTGGTACGGGTGCTGCAAAGGCTATTGAGAAGGGTGTAGAGCCTGCTGAGGCACACAAGAGCTACATTGGCGAGATTCAGGCTTGGCTTGAGGATGACGATGTAATGCTTCCATACCGCTGGCGTACAGTCTCTGAGCTTACAGCAAAGGCAAAAGTTGCTGAAGAGGTTGAGCCTATTCGTAACGGTATTGACCGCAAGTGGCAGGGCGAGGATAATGGCGTTTGGGTTGCTCCAAATGAGAATACAATCACCTACACTTGGAAGAAGCCTGTAACTATCTCTGGTGCTCGTATGATCTTTGACTCTGACCTTAAGGTTCGTAGCAAGCGTATGCGTAAGCTTGAGGCTACTACCGAGCGCGTAGATATTCCTAAGATGATGACCAAGAGCTACAAGATTGAGGCCCTTGTAGGCAAAGAGTGGAAGACTATCTACTCAGAGAGCGACAACTACCTGCGTCTGCGTAAGGTAAGCTTTGAGCCTGTAGAGACAAAGCAGCTCCGCCTTGTTGTTACCGAGACTTGGGGCGCTGAGAAGGCCCACATCTTCGCCTTTGACGCACTGTAGTTCAGCCGTTGGCCATTGGCTATTAGCTATTAGCCTCAGAGATGGAGTATCAATAGTAAAAAAATCCACCAAAATTTGGTGGATTTTTTATTAATACAATCATCAAAAAAAGCTAATGGCCAACGGCTAATAGCTAACAGCTATTCAGTAGCGGCAGTAAATGTGCCTCTATCGCAACAAAATCCAAGCAGAGCCTCCGCACAAGCCACCGGTTCCTCAATAAAGCTCATATGGCCAGAGTTCTCCATCCATACGACCTGAGCCTGAGGGTGAGCTGCAACCATAGCCTCGGCAATAGGAGTTGTTATATACTCATCCTTGCGACCGAGGATAAAGAGCTGTGGGGCAGATAGTTTGCGGAGCATATCGTTCTGATCCTTGCGCTCCATCATTCCCGCAAGCAGAGCTATAATGCCGTTATCCTCTGCAAGGTGTGCAATCTCAGTTAGATCCTCAATCCAACCGCTAAAACGCTGACGGTTATCCGCGGCAAAGCCCATCTGTGGGGCTGTGCGAACAAGAAGTTCCTTCTTACCAGACTTGATGAGCGAGATCTCACGCTCACGGTTCTTGCGCTTCTCGTCGCTATCAGCATTTGGTGTTGAGTGGAGCAGAACAAGACCCGCAACAGACTCTGGGTGGCGCTCTGCAAGCGACAGGGCAACATATCCGCCCATAGAGTGACCTACGATATATGCCTTTTCAATAGATAGAGCCTTAAGCGCCTCTGCCACAACATCAGAGAGGTAGTCCATAGTATGAATCTCACCCTTAACCTCCGAGATTCCGTGGCCAGGAATATCTATCGTAACAACGCGTATACTCTTGTAGATGAGCGGAATAAACTCATCCCAGACCAGCATACTCTCTAAATATCCGTGCAGCAAAACCACACAATTATCACCCTTCTCAGAGTCGCAAATATGCAGAGCCGTATCACCTGCCATTATAAATTTTTCAACCATAATTATCTAAAATAGTTTCCAAGAGCCAAAATTACAAAAAAAAATCGTAACTTTGAACGATTTATATACACTATTACGCACTATGAAAGTTGAGTATATCAAGTGTCACGGATCGGGAAATGAGTTTGTGATGATAGACACAGTGGCCCAAGAGGTAGATAACTCTCTACTCTCGGCCCTCTCTGTGGCTGTGTGTGACAGAAGTTCTGGCATCGGTGCCGACGGCATACTGCTACTTGTAAAGAGCAATGGGGGCCTCTATGGTATGCGTATGTTCAACCCCGATGGCTCTGAGGCCGAGATGTGTGGCAACGGCATCCGCTGCATAGCCCGTCTGGCAGAGCAATACACTGCCAGTCAGCACTTTGACCTCACATCTGGTGGCAAGATATACCCTACAGCTCGCTACGCTCCTGTTTTTGGTGACATACCGACATACGGCGTAGAGATTGGCGTAAAACTGTGGAGCGAGGATTTTAATTTCGCCCCATCCGAAGGTGGTGATTTTATCGGCGGAGTGATTGAGCAGCTCCACCCTACTCTTCGTTGGACAACAATCTCTGTTGGTAACCCACATATTGTTGCCGTAGTAGAGTGCACTGACCTTGAGCTGTTAAATGGTCTTGGCGAGCGCGTAAAGGGTCTTAAAGATATTTTCCCTAACGGAGTGAATATCAGCCTTGTAGAGCTTCGCGCAGAGAACCACATATTTGTTACAACCTTTGAGCGTGGTGCGGGCATAACCCCCTCTTGCGGCACAGCTATGACAAGCTCCGCTACGGCTATGGCACTGCAGGGGCTCTGTAGTTACGATAGCGACATTGTTGTAGAGAATCGCGGAGGTGCTGTTCGTTGTATCTGCAGCAATAAAAGTGGGCTTAAGACCACCCTTATTGGCAATGCAACATATACAGAGCAGGGAGAGTTAGATTTTGACGGCAAAACTTTTGCATTCCGCACCGTGAGCACCTTTAGTGACGAGGTTGAGGCGTGGAGTGAATTTTTGAGATGCAGATAGGAGATAGGAGATAGGAGATAGAAGATAGGAGATAGGAGATAGGAGATAGGAGATAGAAGATAGGAGATTATGAGGCAATTTGTTGTTAATATTGTAGCGTTTTTGGCAGTAGTAGTACTTACTGCCTGCAATGTTACGCGCAACCTTGCCGATGACAGCTACCTACTCCAACGCGTTAAGATTGAGCCAGATAAGAGTGTTAGTCGCGACAATCAGATAACCTCCGAGGAGGTATACAAGTATATCCGCCAGAGGCCAAACAAGCACTTTTTAGGTTCAAACTTCTATGTAGAGGTCTACAACCTTGCCAACCCTGAGAAGGACAACTGGTGGAACAACCTCAAGCGTCGCATAGGCGAGGAGCCTGTACTCTTTGACATCAACCAGACCGAGAAGTCTGCCGAGAATATAAAGATATACCTCGACTCTCGCGGATATTTCTCATCCGATGTTGACTACAGCGTAGATACTACCTATCGCCGCAAGAGGGCAAAGGTCACCTACTCCTTCAAGCAGGGCAAGCCGTATATTATTGACAAGATTGACTACGACTTTAAGGACCGATTCCTTGAGCCGATACTTCTTCCAGACAGCACTAACCGTCTGATTCACAGAGGAGATATCTTCAACATTGCCACCCTTGATGCTGAGCGAGAGAGAATTGCCGCCCTGCTTAAGGATCGCGGTTACTACAACTTCTCGGTTGGTAATATCTCATATATTGCCGACACCCTTAATCAGCCCTACCGCGTAGCGCTTACGATGATAGTAAAGCAGAAGCTTGCGGGATATAATGCTCGAGGCGAGGCTATCTATGACAACAACGCCGTCTACCGTCTGCGAAACATAGAGATTATCCCAGGCTACAACACCACTACCGAGAAGAGCCGCAAGCACTCTCTTGAGAACCTTGACACAACATACTACAACGGTCTTGAGATTCTCTTTAATGGCAAAAAACCATATATCCGCCCAGAGGTGCTTCGCCCAGCGTTGCCACTCTACTCGGGTGCAATATACAACCACTCACTTGTGCAGCGAACATACAACAACCTGCTACAGATGGGCTTCAAGAGTGCGCGCGTGTCGTTTAACGAGATTCCGGACTCGCTCAATAAGCAGAAGAACTTCCTGACCTATGTGGGCGGTAATGACTCGCTGCGTCCAAACTACACCCGCGAGAAGTACTTAGACTGCAAGATACTCTGCACTCCGTCACTCAAGCAGAGCATAAAGGCAGAGCTTGAGGGCTCAACCACATCGAGTTTCTATGGACTCAAAGCCATACTTGGTTACCAGAATAGAAATATCTTCCGCGGTGCAGAGCTTCTTGAGATTACGGGAACGGTGGGTTATGAGTATATGAAGGCCCCCGATGCTCTGCGTCGTAGTGCTATTGAGTTTGGACTCTCGGCAGGACTCTCATTCCCGCGCTTTCTATTCTTCCGCACATCGGGACTAAGCCCTTTTAATGCTCCGA
This sequence comes from Alistipes sp., assembly GCA_017391435.1. GTDB lineage: Bacteria > Bacteroidota > Bacteroidia > Bacteroidales > Rikenellaceae > Alistipes. The sequence continues at coordinate 11,914 of JAFOYS010000229.1, forward strand.
AGACCCGCTTAGAGATCTCCTACAACCATCAGAATAGACCATACTACCGTCGCGACCTGTCAAGTATCGCCTGGTCATACTCTTGGCGTAGTGCAAAGCACTCCTCGTTTATCATCCGCCCTGTAAATATCAACTGGGTAAATGTAGGATATATAAACCAGGACTACTTCAACTCACTACAGAACGAGTATCTCAAGCGAAGCTACGAGTCTCAGCTCATTGTGGGTCTCTCTGGTACATATACATACAACAACCCGCGCGTAGAGAGCTCTCTGAACCAGACCCTCTTCCGCGTAAATACGGAGATTGCAGGAAATACTGTTGACGGACTTATGCACCTATTCTCCAAGCCTGTAGCTGGCGAGGATTACTACAAATTCCTCGGTATCCGCTACTCGCAGTACTTCCGTATTGACGCAAATATCTCACAGCGATATATGATTGGCGAGAGATGTAGCGTTGCCGGTAGGCTCTATGCCGGTGTTGGCGTGGCCTATGGTAACTCGCAGGCTATACCTTTTGACCGTATGTTCTATGCGGGAGGAAGTAACAGTATGCGTGGTTGGGCGCCTCGTACTCTGGGCCCAGGCTCAAGTCCGCTACCAGAGAATGTTGTCTACCCTACTCAGTTAGGTGATATGAAGTTAGAGGCCAATGTTGAGTTCCGCTTCCCTATCTGGAGTATGTTCCACGGTGCGACATTCTTTGACCTTGGTAATATCTGGTATATGGGCCGTAAGGGTGTGGAGTACCCAGAGAGTTCTGTGTTCCACTTTAAGGACTTCTACAAACAGTTGGGATTCAACACCGGTATCGGCATCCGCCTTGATATCAAATTTGCAATATTGCGACTCGACTGGGGTATCCAGCTACACAACCCAAATAAGCCCGCTGGTGAGCGGTGGATTCATAACTTTAAGTGGAAGAACACCTCGCTCAACTTTGGCGTAGGATACCCATTCTAATGCAAAATTACTACTATGACTCATATAGAATACAACTACCTCTATAAGATAAACTCCCCGTCTGACTTGCGACAGCTTACCCTTGATGAGCTGCCTGTATACTGCGCTGAGCTTCGCCAGTACATCATCGAGCAGTGCGCCATAAACCCTGGCCACCTTGCCTCGTCACTTGGCGCTATAGAGATTGCCGTTGCCATCCACTATGTCTATGATACACCGACAGATAAACTTATCTGGGATGTTGGCCATCAGGCATATGCACACAAGATTATCACTTCTCGCCGTGACGCCTTTACCCGCAACCGCAAGATTGATGGCATCAGCGGCTTTCCGCGTATGGCCGAGAGCGAGTATGACGCCTTTGGCGCTGGCCACGCATCTGTATCTATCTCCGCCGCGTTAGGATATGTTAAGGCGGCGCAACTTAGTGGTCAGAAGATTAAGACCATAGCCGTTATTGGTGACGGCTCTATGACCGGCGGCCTTGCCTTTGAGGGTCTAAACAACGCTGGTGCGGATAAAAACAACGACCTGCTCGTCATCCTGAACGACAACAATATGGCCATCGACCGCGCCACAGGTGCTCTGAATAACTATCTGCTGCGTATGTCCACCTCTCGAGCATACAACCGCTTTAAGCAGGGTTTGTGGTCGATATTTTCTCACATTCCGCCACTGCTTCGCCTCTGTCAGAAGGCGGGCAATGCTATCAAGCACGGACTGCTGCAGAATAGCAACCTCTTCGAGAGCTTCGGCTTTAGATACTTCGGCCGCATAGATGGACATAATATAAAACAACTTGTCACAACCCTTACCGCTCTAAAAGATATACACTCGCCAAAACTTCTGCATATCATAACCACAAAGGGTCGCGGATATCAGCCAGCAGAGCAGGATCTTACCGTATGGCACGCACCGGGCAAGTTCAACCCCGACACGGGCGAGAGAATAAAGTCTGCCAGCGACAAAGACCGCTATCAAGATGTCTTTGGCCAGACCCTTACAGAGCTTGCCGAGATTGATAACACCGTTGTCGGCGTCACACCTGCTATGCCTACGGGCTGCTCTATGAACATTATGATGGAGAAGATGCCACATCGTTGCTTTGATGTAGGTATTGCCGAGGCTCACGCCGTAACCTTCTCTGCCGGCCTTGCTGCAGGTGGGCAGACCCCATTCTGCAATATCTACTCAACCTTTATGCAGCGCGCATATGATAGTATTATCCACGATGTAGCACTGCAAAACCTGCCTGTAGTCCTCTGCCTTGACCGCGGAGGTATCGTAGGCGAGGATGGCGCAACCCACCACGGAGTCTTTGACTTGGCATACCTCTGCTGTATTCCAAATATTACCGTTGCCGCGCCGAGCGACGAGCTGGAGTTGAGAAATATGATGTACACAGCCCTAAAGAGCGGCACTCCATTCGCTATCCGCTATCCTCGTGGCGAGGGTCGCGGTGTTCAGTGGCGCAACAGCTCTTTTGAGCAGCTACCTATTGGCAAAGGCCGAGAACTGCGTGCGGGAGAGGATGTGGCCGTCATAGCCCTTGGTAAGTGCTGCGACTTTGCCCTTCAGGCCGCACAGATGGCAGAGGCTGAGGGCATCTCCGTTGCAGTCTACGACCTGCGCTATGCAAAGCCCCTGGACAGAGAACTGATAGAGAATATCGGCCGCCGCTTCAACAAAATTATTACCGTTGAGGATGGCGTACTGCGCGGTGGCGTGGGACAGGCCGTTACAAAAATTGTTACAGACTCAGGTAGCCGAGCAAAGATTACGACACTTGGCATTGACGACACCTTTGTTGAGCAAGGCACCCCTGCCGAACTATACAATCTGTGCGGATATGACGCACAGGGCATACTTAAAGCGATAAGAGAGTAAACTACTACATTATGACCCCATTTAACCACAACGACGAGCTGTGGGTATTCCTCTCACACTCAAATCAGGACTTTGAGCAGGTGCGCCACTTGCGCAACATTATGGAGGAGAAGGGTATGCGCCCGCTGATGTTCTTTCTCAAGTGCTTGGACGAGGAGCCAGAGATATTTAACCTTATCAAGCGCGAGATTGATGTCCGCCCTCGATTTATCCTCTGCGATAGCGAAAATGCGCAGAAGTCGGAGTGGGTGCAGAAGGAGGTTGAGTATATCAAATCCAAACAGCGGCCCTTCGTAACTATAGATCTCAATCGGCCTGAAACCTACGAAGATAGAGTTCAGGAGCTCAAACGCCGTGCGCAGATTTTTATATCTCATAGCTGCCATAATAATATTGATATCGCCAGAAAGATTGAAAATTCACTAACCGCCAGAGGTTTCAACACTTC